>JAAYTY010000172.1 GCA_012523605.1 Candidatus Fermentibacterota bacterium | reverse complement strand
CCCATCCGGCAGGCCCGGCCGGGCTGACGCCTGGATCCAGCGCCTGTCTAGTACTTCATCGAGGCCATCTGCTCGTAGATTCTCCACCTCCTGGAGACCTCCGCCTGGGCCATCTCGAGGAGCTCCGCGGCATGCTCAGGCATGGTGTCGGCAAGGGTCCGGAATCGTATCTCCTCATAGGCGAAGTCCCTGAACGGGATGCTCGGGGCCTTGCTGTCGAGCTGGAGGGGGTTCAGACCGTCGGCCGTACGCCTGGGATCGAAGCGCACGAGCGGCCAGTACCCGGAGTTGACGGCCAGCTTGTGATGATCGAGCCCGGTGGTCATGTCGATTCCGTGGTTGATGCAGTGGGAGTAGGCGATGATCATGCTCGGCCCGTCGAACGACTCGGCTTCCACGAAGGCCCTCACGGTCTGGGCATAGTCGGCGCCGAGGGCGACCCTTGCGACATACACGTTTCCGTAGGTCATGGCGAGCATGGCGAGGTCCTTCTTCGGAACGGGCTTGCCCGATGCGGCGAACCTCGCCACCGCTCCGAGCGGCGTGGCCTTGGAGCACTGTCCTCCGGTGTTCGAGTACACCTCGGTATCCAGCACCAGGATGTTCACGTTCCTTCCCTGGGCGATCACGTGGTCCAGCCCGCCGTAGCCTATGTCGTACGCCCAGCCGTCACCGCCGAGGATCCAGACGCTGCGGCGGCAGAGGAAGTCGGTCAGCGAGGCGAGCTGAAGCGCTCTCGGGTCCTCGATGCCCGACAGGACCTTCCTCAGCTTCTCCACCGAGGCGCGCTGGGCCTGTATCTCGGATTCGGTCTTCTGGGGGTTCCCGAGGATCTCTCTCACCAGATCGGAGCCAATCTGCGCCTCCATCTCGCCGAGCATCTCCGAGGCATGCCGCACCTGCCTGTCGATGGTCAGCCTGAAGCCGAAGCCGAACTCGGCCGCGTCCTCGAAGAGGCTGTTGTTCCAGGCCGGCCCCCTTCCCTCCGCATTCGTGCAGTAGGGCGTCGTAGGCAGGTTGCCCCCGTAGATAGAGCTGCAGCCTGTGGCGTTGGCGATGAGAGCCCTGTCTCCGAACAATTGCGTCATCAGTTTCACATAGGGTGTCTCGCCGCAGCCGGCACAGGCTCCGGAGAACTCGAAGAGCGGGCGCATGAGCTGCGAGCCTTTCACGGTCTCCCTGTTCAGCTTCTCGCGCGGGAACTCAGGTATCGTGAGGAAGTGCTCGAAGAGAGTCTTCTCCAGCGCTGCGGCCTCGGAGTGTGGCGTCATGTTGATCGCCTTGCGACCCTGCTCCTTCCTGTCCCTGCCGGGGCAGGCGTGCACGCAGGCCCCGCAGCCCGTGCAGTCCTCGGGGGCGACCTGCACGGTCCACTTCAGGCCCTTGAACTCCTGGCCCTTCGCGTCCACGCTGCGGAAGCCATCCGGCGCTGCGCCGGACTGGGCTGGATCGAACACCTTCACCCTTATGGCCGCATGGGGACATACGAGGCTGCACACCGCGCACTGGAGGCATGCCCCGGGATTCCAAACGGGTATCTCCAGCGCGATGTTGCGCTTCTCCCAGCGCGTGGTGGCGCTGGGCCAGGTTCCGTCTGCGGGCATCGCGGAGACCGGGATGGAGTCGCCCTTCTTCCTGATGATGGCGGCCGTGACGTTCCTGACGAAGTCCGGAGCATCGGCGGGGACGGCAGGGGCGACGTCGTGGTCGGCGGTGATCCTCCCGGGATAGCTGACCTCGTGCAGATTGGCGAGAGTGGCGTCGACCGCCTCGAAGTTCTTGCGCACCACGTCCTCGCCCTTGCGCCCGTAGGTTTTCTTTATGGCCTGCTTTATCTTCTCGATGGCCTCCCCGCGCGGGAGGATGCCCGAGATGGCGAAGAAGCACGTCTGCATGATGGTGTTGATCCGCACTCCCATGTCGTTCTCGCGGGCGACCTTGTAGGCGTCGATCACGAAAAGGCGGATCTTCTTCTCGATCATCTCCTTCTGCACGGACAGCGGAAGCCTGTCCCAGACCTCCTCGGGGGGGTGCGGCGAGTTGAGGAGGAACGTCGCTCCGGGCGCGGCGTAGGATAGGACGTCGTACTGCTCCATGAAGACGCTCTGGTGGCACGCGACGAACCCCGCCTGCGAGACGAGGCATGTCTGGCGTATCGGCTTCGGGCCGAACCTCAGATGGCTCACCGTGAGCGACCCGGCCTTCTTCGAGTCATAGACGAAGTAGCCCTGGGCATAGAAGTCGGTCTCCTCGCCGATGATCTTGATCGAGTTCTTGTTGGCTCCCACCGTGCCGTCGGAGCCCAGCCCGAAGAACACAGCCTGGTGCGTTCCGGGGCTCTCGAGACAAAAGTCGCTCTTCACGGACAGGGAAGTCCCGGTCACGTCGTCGTCGATGCCTACGGTGAAGTGATTGAGTGGGGTTTTCTTCGCGGCTTCCTCGAGAACAGCGGCCACCATCCCCGGGGTGAACTCCTTGCTGCCGAGGCCGTATCTGCCGCCTATCACGCGCACACCTCTCCTGCCGGCCTCGGCCAGTGCGTTGGCCGCATCGAGGTATAGCGGTTCGCCGGGGGAGCCGGGCTCCTTCGTCCTGTCGAGCACCGCCAGCGTCTTCACCGTGACTGGCAGGGCCTCGGAGAACGCGCGAGAGTCGAAGGGCCTGTAGAGCCTGACCTTCAGGAGGCCCACCTTCTCTCCGCCGGCAGCCAGGCTCTCCACGGTCTCGTGGGCCACCTCGGCCCCCGATCCCATCAGGACGAGGACGCGCTCGGCGTCCGGCGCCCCTGAATAGTCGAACAGGCCGTACCTCCTGCCCGTGAGCGAGGCAAGCCTCTCCATCGCATCCCTGACTATCGCCGGGACTGCGAGGTAGTAGGGGTTCACCGTCTCCCTGCCCTGGAAGTAGACGTCCGGATTCTGGCTGGTGCCCCTGACGAACGGCCTGGAGGGATTCATCGCCCTGTTCCGGAAGGCGATCACGAGTTCGTCGTCTATCATCGCCCTGGTGGTCTCCTCGTCCACGGCCTCGATCTTCTGGACCTCGCTGCTCGTCCTGAATCCGTCGAAGAAGTGCACGAAGGGGATCCTGGAGCGGAGGGCGGAGGCATGGGCGACGAGGGCCATGTCCATGGCCTCCTGGACCGAGTTGCTGGCGAGCAGGGCGAACCCGGTCTGCCTGACGGCCATCACGTCGCTGTGGTCGCCGAAGATCGAGAGCGCCTGGCAGGCCAGGCTCCTCGCGGAGACGTGGAACACCGTAGGGGTGAGCTCGGCAGCGAGCTTGTACATCGTGGGGATCATCAGGAGAAGGCCCTGAGAAGCCGTGAAGGTGGATGTGAGCGCTCCGGCCTGGACCGCGCAGTGCACTGCAGCCGCGGCTCCACCCTCGCTCTGCATCTCCTGAACGAGCGGGACCGTTCCCCAGATGTTCTTCCTGCCCTTGGCCGACCACTCGTCGGCCATCTCGCCCATGGTGCTCGAGGGGGTGATGGGGTAGATGGCTATCACCTCGCTCAGCCTGTGGGCAATCGTGGCGGCGGCTTCGTTGCCGTCGATCGTCACCATCGTCCTGCGGGGCTCTTTCATCGTCGTCCTTCCGGTGTTGAACGGGCAGAAGGCCTCAGGCCATGCTGCCGAAAGTCCTCGGGTAGGGGATGACGTCCCTGATGTTCTTCATCCCCGTGAGATACATCAGCATCCTCTCGAATCCGAGGCCGAACCCGGAGTGAGGGGCCGAGCCCCACCTCCTGATGTCGAAGTACCACGAGTAGGTGTCCATGTCCATGCCCTGCTCCCGAGCCCTCCCCACGACTGCGTCCAGGCGCTCCTCGCGCTGGCTCCCGCCGACGATCTCTCCCACTCCGGGCACGAGAAGGTCGGTGCACGCGACCGTTCGTCCGTCGTCGTTCATGCGCATGTAGAAGGGCTTGAAGGAGGCCGGGTAGTCCGTGACGAAGACCGGCCTGCCGAACGCCTCGTCGGCAAGGAACCGCTCCTGCTCGGCAGAGAACGGGCGGCCCCATTCAAGTCCGGCGACCCTGTCAGCGCCAGCGGAGCCGATGATACGCACCGCCTCGGTGTAGGCGACCCTCGCGAAGGGCTCGTCGAGGACGGCGGAGTAGCGCTTCTCGAGGCCGGGCTCCACGAACTCGGCCAGGAAGGCCAGCTCGGATCTGCACCTCTCCCTCACGACGGAGGCCATGTGCTTCACGAATTCCTCGATGAGGGCGATGTCGTCGTCCAGGTCGAAGAACGCCATCTCGGGTTCTATCATCCAGAACTCGGCGGCGTGGATCCTGGTGTCGGACGGATCCGCCCTGAAGATCGGTCCGAAGGTGTACACGCTGCCGAGACCCAGGGCCAGCGGTTCGGCCTCGAGCTGGGCGCTGACGGTAAGATAGGCCTTCCGTCCGAAGAAATCCTCCGTGTAGTCCACAGAGCCGTCCCTGATCGGAACCCTGTCCAGGGGCAGGGTGGTGACCTGGAAGGTCTCTCCAGCCCCCTCGCAGTCGCTCGAGGTGAGCAGAGGCGGATGGACGTACACGAAGCCCCTCGAATCGAAGAAGTCGTGCACGGCCATGGCCAGACGGTGGCGTATCCGGAAGACCGCATTGAAGGTGGCTGTCCGCGCGCGGAGCTGGGGCAGGGTTCTCAGGAACTCCATGGAGTGTCTCTTGGGCTGGAGAGGGTAGTCGCCGCCGCTTGGCCCGGCCACATCGAGGGAATCGGCCATGAGCTCGCGCGCCTGCCCCTGTCCCTTCGAACTCTCCACCCTTCCCGAGACCCTTATGCAAGACCCGACGGCAACGCCCGAGAGCGCTTCGTCGGAGAACCGCGCCCGGTCGAACACGATCTGCAGAGCGGCGAAGCACGAGCCGTCGCTGATCGAGGCGAACGCCACCGAGCTGGAGGTGCGGCTGTTGCGAACCCACCCGAACACGGTCACATCCGCCCCGAGGGGCACCTGCTCCAGCACTGCCCTCACGGTCGTCCTCGATATCATGAGAGCTCCAATCGGTCTTCGCGAAAAAGACAGAGATAATAATAAAGCCGCACGCCGCTTCGGTAGTAGTGCCGGCACGAACCTAACCTCCGAAGGCCTGGCGCCTGTGAGCCGAACCTTTCCCTCCCGGCAGGCCCTATAGTCTCGACATACGAGCCCGGAGCAGTCCGTGCCGGCTTCTCCTCGAGGGGCTGGGGAGCAGCCCCCGCAGTCTTGAAAGGCGGTCGGGAGATGCCCGATATGCAACCTGGACCGGTCGAGATCCTTCAGAAACTCCTGAGGTTCGACACAACGAATCCACCCGGTAACGAGGGCGACTGCATCGCTTTCGTCTCCGGCCTCCTGGGGGCGGCGGGCATCGAGCACATGATACTCGAGAGCCCTGGCGGGAGGCCGAACCTGGTTGCGAGAACGCCCGGGCGGGGGGAGGCTCCGCCGCTCCTGCTGTACGGGCACGCCGACGTAGTGACCGTGGAGGGCCAGCCATGGAGCCGCGACCCCTTCGGAGGCGAACTCCATGAAGGCTACGTGTGGGGGCGCGGTGCGCTGGACATGAAAGGAGGCGTCGCGATGATGCTCTCCGCGGTCATGCGGTGCGCCGGGCGGGGCTCGCGCCCCCCGGGAGACGTTCTGCTCGCGATAGTGGCGGACGAGGAGTCGGGCGGGGAGGAGGGCGCGGGCTTCCTGGCCGACAGACACGGGAACCTCTTCCACGGCGTGAGGCACGCCCTGGGGGAGTTCGGAGGATTCTCCGTGAACGTCTCGGGGAAGAGGCTCTATCCAGTGCAGGTCGCCGAGAAGCAGGTCTGCTGGATGCGCGCGGTTTTCAGAGGGCCCGGCGGGCACGGCTCGATGCCTGTGAAGAACGGTGCGATCGCCCGCCTGGCGCAGTTCCTCCGCAGGCTGGAAGCCCGCCGCCTGCCGCTGCACGTGACCCCGCACGCCAGGCTGATGTTCGACGCCGTCTCGGAGAGCCTGGGAGGCCTGCGAGGTCTCGCCTGCAGGCTGGCTGCCGTGCCGCTCCTGACCGACTTCCTGCTCGAGAGGGCGGGGGTTCTTGGGCGGTTCGCCGCCCCCGTGCTCAGGAACACGGCGACCCCGACCACCCTCCGGGGGAGCGGCAGTATGAACGTCATACCCGGCGAGGCATCAGCGGGTCTCGACGGAAGGCTGCTGCCCGGATTCTCGCCGGAGGATCTGATGAGGGAGATAGGCGCCGTCGCGGGGCGCCCGGACGAGTTCGAGGTCGTTCGCTTCTATCCGGGCCCGCCGGAGCCCGACATGAGCCTCTTCGGGCTGCTGGCCGAAACACTGCGCGAGGCGGATCCCGGGGCGGATGCCGTTCCGTTCTTCCTCGCAGGTGCGACGGACGCGCATCACTTCTCCAGGCTGGGGATACAGACCTATGGATTCCTGCCGATGCCCCTGCCGGCCGGGTTCGACTTCATCGGAACCGTGCATGCCGCGGACGAAAGGGTGCCGGCGGAGGCGGTGGAGTTCGGTGCCGAGATGATGGCGAGGGTCATAGGAAGGATGAGAGCCGGTGACCTCCGCAGGCTCTAGACAGTCGGAGGAGTTCCCGGGCACCCCCTGGCGCCCGGCCGCCGTCTCGCGAGACGAGTACGCGGCCTCGGCCGGATTCCCGGAGTACGTCAGGGGGCTTGCCGGAGACACGCCATCCGGCCCCAATCCGAACCTTCCCGGCTTCACCAATGAGGGCGGTCTTCTTGGCAGGGGAGTATGCTGGTGGCATTCGAGGTTGACGCGAGCCGCCCTCTATCTCGCCTACTTCGAACCGGGACTGCCCGGGCCGGACGGAGCCGGGGCCCGCAGGGCGTTGTCCGCCCTGATGAGATGCGAAAGGGTGGTGGCGATTCCCGGATACCTGTGCTTCAGGGATTTCTCGATGGACCACAGGCATGTCGTGCAGCGCTTCCTGGAGCAGATGCAGATCCATGACGGGCTTTTCCGCTTCGCCTGGGTGGACGGCCTCTCGGGCGGGTCATCGCTTCCGCCCGGGAGACTCGCGGCGCTCATGGATTCCATCTACGAATCGAACGAGCGCGACGGCCTCTCGTACGTGAAGCTCCAGGTCCCCGGATGGGATGCCCATGCATGGATAATCACGGAGATGAAGAGAACCGTGGACGGCGGTTACCTGGTCCGGTATCTCGACAGCAACTCGACTTCGTCAGCCTCGTGCAGGTTCGTTCCGGGGGATGCGAGGGTCGGCGGCAGGGGCGTGCCATGGCTCCAGAGAACCCGTGAACTGAGGAAGATCAGGAAGGCGATAGAGGACTTCAGGCGCGGCCGCCCGGCTTTCCGGCCCTGACCCTGCGGCCCGTCATGGAATGGACCGCCCCACCCGCTTTGCGCGGAAATCCGCCGCCGTCATCAGGCTGATCGCCTCCCGGTCGAAGCCCTCCGTGAGGAACCGCCGGGCTGGGGGCTCAGGCATGCGGACACATTCCGCGGGTCT
>JAAYTY010000171.1 GCA_012523605.1 Candidatus Fermentibacterota bacterium | reverse complement strand
TTACGATGCGCGAGGCCATAGCCCGATCCTACAACGTATCGGCTGTCCGCACCGGGATGGCGGTGGGAATAGAGGCTGTGGCAGCGAGGGCGCATGCCCTGGGCATCGAGAGCGACCTTCCCATCGTGAATTCACTTCCCCTGGGCAGCGCCATGGTGAGCCCCCTGGAGATGGCGCAGGCCTACATACCGTTCGCGACCGGAGGCATCGCGAGGCGCGCCACGCCCATCCTCCGAGTGGAGGACAGGTACGGCAATCTGCTGGAGAGCAACGAGGCCCCCCAGCCCGGGACGAGGGTGCTGACCGAGACGGGCGCGGCCCTGATGCTGAGCATGCTCAGGTCGGTCGTGACTTCGGGAACCGCCTCCGGAACCCGGTGGTACTCAGCCGGCCCCTATTCGGGCAGGGATGCCGCAGGCAAGACCGGAACGACCAGCGACTACGCCGATGCCTGGTTCATAGGATTCACCCCCGACCTCGCAGCCGCGGTCTGGGTGGGGTACGACGACCACGTCGTGAGGATAAGGATGCAGAACGGCAGGGGCGAGACCGGGGGGGACATCGCCGTGCCGATATGGAACCGCTTCATGAGGAGGGTTTTCAGGGGAGCCGATCCGGCTTCAGCCCCGTCATTCCCGGGCGCGCCATCTGGCTCGATCGAAACCGCCGTCATCTGCAGACTCTCGGGATGCCTCGCCAACGCCGAATGCGGCGACAAGGCGGTCGAGGAGCAGTTCTGGGCGGGCACGGCGCCCACCACCTACTGCCCCATACACAGCTCGACATCCCCCTTCTTCTCCGATACGACGATACCTGATTTCACGGAGTTCGACAGGATCCTGGGAGTCACCTCCGGGGACGCATCACATTGAGCCCCGTACTGCTGGGTCTCCTCGTCCTGCTACTTCTGGCCACGGCCGCGGCTCTGGGCTTCATGCGGTCACGCGCCTACAAGGCGGTCCTCCTCAGGAGGGCGGCGGCCCTGGCCTCCGCAGGAAGGACCGGAAGGATGATCTCCCTTCTCCAGCGCAACCGCGACAGGTCCAGCGTCACCGACCCGCTGACGAACGCCCTGGTCTATTTCTTCATCCGCTCCGGCAGGTACGACGAGGCCGAGAAGGTGATTCTCGAAGCGATGGAGAGAGGCGACCGCAGCGGCGCTTCGATCGCTCAACTCGCATTCTCGGCGGCCGGCCGGGGGGATGCGAAGGCGGCGGAGGAGCTCTACAGAAAATCGCTGGAGAAGGACCCCGGCCTCAAGAGGACTGTCAACGTGAACCTGGCCATGCTGCTTCTGGAATCCGGCAGGCTGGACGAGGCCGAACTGCTCCTGGAGGAGGCCTTGGAGCTCAGGGAGGGAGCGGCGAGGTGCGGGGTGCACTCGAACCTCGCCCTGCTCCACATCAGGAAAGGCCAGCCGAGGGACGCTCTGGTCCACGCCATGAGCGCCTACGAACTCCAGCCGGCCTCCGAACTCTCCAGGGTCGGGCGCGCACAGTCGCTGGCGCTGGCTTCGAGGGCGAGCGGGATGATGGGCGACTCCGAGCAGGCGCGTTCCCTCGCCGGGAAGGCCCTCAAGCTCCTGGAGGGAATGGGCGGGGTGGAGAAGCTTGCAGGGGAGCTCGCCGCGATTGCCGAAGGCCGTGAATCGGAAGGCTCGGTGAAGTCCGTTTGAGACGAGTGGTGCTGGCCGCCGCCCTCGCCGTAGCTGTCTATACCTGCATGGTGCTGGTGTCGGACATCGGCGCCGTGATGGCCGCGGCCTCCGGGCTTTCCGCGGGCGATGTTCCCGTTCTCCTGGCGCTTCCCCTCGTGAACTACGCCTTCCGCTTCCTCAAGTGGGACTACCTGCTCCGAAGGGTCGGCGTGCGGCTGCGGACGGGCAGGAGCGTCCAGGTCTTCCTGTCCGGCTTCGCGATGGCCGTGTCTCCAGGCAAGTTCGGAGAACTCCTCAAGAGCTGTCTGCTCAGGGACAGAGAGGGCATCCCGGTGGCCTCTACCTCGCCCGTGATCTTCGCGGAGCGCATCACCGACCTCGTGAGCATGATCCTGCTCGCGGCCCTGGGGCTGGCCCTGTCCGGCGGCCGTGCAGCCCTGCCTGCTGTCGCAGCCGGGATCGTCTTCACCGTTCTCACGATAGTCTTCCTGTCCTCCGAGAGGGTTTTCGGCGCGTTCACGGGGATTGTCTGCCGCATCCCCAGGTTCTCCGGCAGGAGGGACGATCTGTGCCGCTTCAGGAGAAACTGCGCCGGCCTGCTCGGGCCCGCCTGCCTGGCCGTATCGGTGCCGCTCGGAATGCTCTCCTGGGGGGTCGAGGCGATGGTCCTGGTCGCCGCCGCCGGAGCCATGGGCGCCGGTCTCGAACCCGGAGCAGCCCTGCTCGCCCATTCCGCAGGAACGGTCGCCGGCGCCGTCTCGATGATTCCCGGCGGTCTGGGGCTCACCGAGCTGACCGTTGACGGCCTGCTGTCGCCGCGGCTGGGTCTCGCCCGGGCGACCGCCGTCACCATGGTGATGCGCTTCGCCACGCTCTGGTTCGCGGTGGCCCTCGGCGCGGCGGTTCTCGTCTTCGAGAGGCGGGGGACTTCGCGCGCGAGGCGCGATGCGGAGACTCCGGGCTGCGGCTGCGGCTCGGCGTGAGCGGAACCGGCGCCCGGGAGCCGCCCGTCGCCGTGGCCCCGGGGATTCCGGCGCCGAATGGGGCAGAACGCATATCCCTGGAGAAACGGCTGCCAAGGCGCCTCCGGGCTTCCGTGGCGTCGTTCGGAACAGGCCGTCCCGGAACAGATCACTGCGTCAGCGATCAGTAGAAACCGACGGCGCCGAGAGCGCGGGCTCTAGAGCCCTTCGCCGATGATCTCGGGGTTTATGAGGGTGTCGGAACTCTTCAGCACTGTATCGCCTCTAATGCACTGTATCGGCGTCTGGTTGGGAGTA
>JAAYTY010000170.1 GCA_012523605.1 Candidatus Fermentibacterota bacterium | reverse complement strand
GGACGAACAACCCGATGGAGAACCTGAACTCTCAGATCAAGCGCCGGAGCAGAGTCGTGGGGATCTTCCCCAATCGGAGATCGATCATAAGGCTCGTAGGGACACTTCTCCTGGAGCAGAACGAGGAGTGGATGACCGGAAAGAGGTATATGAGAATCGCCTCGCCCGAAGCTGCTTCGAGCTCCCCGGGCGAGACCCTGGTGCTAGCCGATCATGTGCCCGGATGCGAAACCCTTCTTACACCACATTGACGGACTCCGCCTGAGCCCGCAACAGCACATTCGCTCGCGAATGTGCGAGTGCGGTCCACAGCAATAAGCTACTTTGTTTCTCGTTGGGGACAGTCCGATGCTGGTACTGTGTAGTACCGGCTATCGCCGCCTGCAGGTACTGTCCCCGACATCCTCTCAGGTCAGCGCAGCACAACCAGTTTCGCGGAGGCTCTCCCGGTTCCGCATGTCACTACTGCGAAGTAGCAGCCCGAGGGAAGGGCCTGCAGGTCGATCTGGCTGGAATGCTCCCCCTCCGACATCAGACCGAGCTCATGGTCCAGCCGCAACCTCCCGGAAATGTCGTAGACCCGGATACCGGATGTCCCGGATACATTTGAAGACCAGTTCAGGCTGAAGATCGCGGTGCCTGGATTCGGGACGCACGACTCGATGGCAAGACCGGACGGGATATCCGGCCGGGGAACGCTCAGTTCCGGTTCATATCGGACGAGTAGTGCATAACTGGCATCGGTGAAATCCTGGTGATACCCGGCAGCAATGTACCCGCCCTGCGGAAACTGTGCCGCCGAGTAGAACTTCCACTCTTCGCCGGACTGGACGATGTCAGTCCACATCCAGCCTCCTGCCTGGTCATACCGGGAGATGTGAGCATTCCATGTTGCAGGAGGCTCGTCTCCATGTCCTTCGGCACCGGCCACCAGATACCCTCCATCAGCCGTCGGGATTATCGTCCGCATCTCCTCGTGCCCGCTCTGGCAGACCACAGGTATCTCGTCCAGCACGCTTCCAGCAGTGTCAAGAACATAGTAAGTTGTATAACTCGACATATCAAACGGCCTCTTCATCAGGCAGTATCCTCCCTCCGCAGATACACAGAGGTCGTTCGGAACGCCGGTGTACTCCTGATAAACCGTCCAGAGAAGTTCTCCATCAAGGCTGTACCTCTGGAGAACAGGCCTGTAGTCCGAACCTTGCGGTCGCCCTCGAATCAGGACCGTGATACCGCCTTCCAGATAGACAAGAGAGACGGCCTTGTCGATGTATTGCAATCCCCATGTCCTGGTCCACAGTGTATCGCCGGCGCTGTCGAAGCGCAGGATCCATGCCTGTGTCGCCAGGATCGAATCCTGCGTGTACCCGCATACAGCAAAGCCCCCGTCGGGAAGGGCGGCGACGTCAAAAGCCAGGTCCTGGGTACTCGGTTTCTCGAGAATCGTCTGCCACAGGGGTGATCCATCGCCAGAGCACGATGCAATGAACAAGTCGTAGTCAGAAACCGACGCGACTTCTCCCACTACTGCAAAGCTCCCGGTTGGAGAAGTCGCGATACGTCTGCCGGTCTGGCCAGTGCCGGGAATACCGAAAGTCCACAGAACATCCCCGGAAGAATCGAAACACCACAGGCTGGTCTGGCTCGCACCTCTGTATCCTGCGCAAAGGATCCTTGAGTCAGAGGTTGTTATCACATCATGAAAGATCGTGATGTCATCGTACTCCCTCTCCCAGACGATCCCCGGAGCCTGCGCGAGCACCGAAGAAGAGAGGAGGAGCGCGGCCGCTATAGATATCTGTCTCATCTCCCTTCCCCCTACTCCGTCAGCCTCACCCACCCGATGCGCACCGCGAGGTCCGCACCGGCTACCTCCGGCCTGAAGCTCAGCCAAGCCGTCTTCAACATACTATCGGGCAAACTACCACCAAGGTCGACAGGCTCCGGAATGCTCCAGCCGGCCTCCAGATCCTCCACGAAGCAGCTCCCCCGGGCATCGTTCTCAGTCACCCACCCGAAGTACAGGTCGCAGGCACGGCCTACCCGCACGGCAAGGCTGAGATGGTCGAACACCCCGGTGTCGATCCACCTGCCGGACTGCTCTGGAACGGCAAGGTACAGCCTGTTGTCCGAGAGGCTGTCCTCGTCTATCGCACCCTCCAGCATCCCCCCGATCGAGTCCGTGAACACCGTCCAGCCCGCCTCCCCTTCGATGTCGTCCGTTCTCCAGGCGGGCTGGATGCCAGTCGCTTCGGTCATGTCCCAGGGGTCCTCCCGGACCTCCGTCGCGTAGTCGCGAGGCTCGATCAGGAACAGCACATCAGTCGTGTTGTCCAGCGTGTCCGGCTCGCCCGGTACGGGAGATACGGCTATCCTCATGCGGCACACACCCGGACTCGACGGCACCCACCTGAACTCCGCAGTGGCCTCGTCGGTCTCGTAGCCCGAGAGCGGCAGCCTGCCGAACGACAGCGTGTCCATGCCGATCAGTGAATGAGCCTCCTCCGTGATGTCGGTCAGGCTGACCGGGACGTCCTCCGCCTCCTCCGTGCCCATGTTGTAGACGGTTGCACAGACAAGAACCGTGTCCCCCGCCGTGAACCGGAAGTCGTGCCCTGCGACGGTCGGGCCCGTGCCGGCCGTGACGTCCGGCCGGGTGATCCGGAGGTCGGCGTCAGTGCTCTGCGGGATGAACTCCAGCAGCCGGCCCTGCCCGGCCTCCAGGGTGTCTGTCAGGCTGAAGAAGCTCTCCCGGCTGAGATCGGAGCTGACTACGAAGCGCCTCGTGTGGTCAAGGGCATGGATCGAAGGCACGTCGAGGCTGTCGTACGAGAACCAGAAGCCTATGACGTGCGACGAGTCCCGGCAGCACCTGTTCATGTAGTACAGGTAGAAGTCCTCGTCCTCGTCCGTGAACACCCGGCACTCCGGGCCCGCCCAGCAGGTGTCTGGCCAGGAGAGCTCGACAGCCCCGGGGTGCCCCGTCCCGTCCAGCCACCACAGCCCCGACAGCTCGGGGGCCATCCACGCGATCTCCCCCAGCGTCTCACGCATACTGTTCCACAGGTTCGCATAAGGCCCGAACTTCCACTCCAGGTAGTCCTGCACCGCCCTGGCACCGGAGGTCGAGGGCCTGCTCTCCAGCTCGAAGAGCGGGTCGAAGCCGTCCCGGAACGGAGGGAAGCTGTCCGGCGGTGCGTAGTAGAAATCCTCGGTCGGCCTCTCCCCGTACACCCACTCCTCGTATGGAGCGTCATAGGGGATCAGATCCTCGTCCAGAAGGCCGGCGAAGCAGGCGCCCTCTTCGGAGTATCCCCGGACGCTGTACGGGAAGACGCCCTTCGCTTGGCGCAGCAGCGCGAGGTTGCACAGCATCCGGAACTCAGCGGGAGAAGGTATGCGATAGTTGTAGGAAGCATAACGGATGGTATCGGGATCAACCCGTATGTCCCACATCTCCTCGCCCCCGCACAGCCCGAACGCCTGGGGATGGCAGTGGACGGGGAAGTGGTCCTCCTGGGCCGCCACCACGATCGTCGAGTCCAGCCCCTCCTCGTAATGCTCAAGCATCCACGTGTGGAGACTGTCGCCGAGCTCCGTTTTCCCGTAGCTTCCTTCCCAGCTCGTTCCGACTTGCCGGAAGGGATAGGCATTGCAGCCCAGGAGGCGGGGGCGGTTCTCGACGGCACCCGGAGCTGGAGGTGTCGGATCGTACACCTGGTACTCCATGCCGATGAATGCACGAACAGAGTTGGCCTGTGTGTGGAACGTGGGAGCTGTCGGGTAGTTCAGGGTCTGATGACCCGCCCAGGTGTAGATCCTGTGCATCGTGCTGAAGGTGATAGAGAGAGTGTGCCCGATCTCCAGGCTGTCGGCGATGTACTGCAGCCACGACCAGGTGCCGGTCGTCCCCACCTCCGACATCGAGCTGTCCATAGTGAACAGGCTCGGAGTGTACCCGTCCAGCGAGTCCTCCTCCAGAACCATCCTGTTCCGCTGCCACGCAGGAGCCTCGTTCCAGATGTCACGGTACCAAAGCGTCTCCCAGCCCGACACCGCCTCCGCAGACAGGCTGCACCGCTCGACGATCTCCTCGTGGAGCCCCTCAGTGTCGATCACATCGGTGATCACCGCGCCCGCCGTGTCGGTCCGGATGTACGCGCTCTCGCTGGACAGCGGCTCGGGGTAGTACCTCGACCACGCCTCCCCGCACCAGATGTCCCCCAAACCCCCGAGGTACGGATCCGACCATGTCGCGTACATCCCCGTTAGGTCGCACAGCTCCATCACCGCCTGCATGGGAGCATATGACGGCCACTCCTCCAGCCACACTCCGTCGAAGAAGTGCCAGGACAGAAGGCAGAGCGCTTCGAGGTCCACGTCCCTGATGGTGGCCCCCTGACCGGCCTTCATGGCGATGACGGGGATGGTGTTCGAGGGCGGCTGGGCGGTACAGGGAAGCAGGAGGAGGAGAAGGAGGGACAGGCAGGCTCTCAAGGTGCGGCTCCCTTCGGGAAGCGGCCGGACAGGTGTCCGCAGCCACTATCGAGGAGCTTCGATGTCACGTCAAGACATCGGGATGCCCCGCCTCCGGGGAGACGGTCCATTCCTGCATGGCTACTTGTTGGCCGACCGGCAGAGAATCCTCGATTCCGCCGCCCGGAAACGGCTGCCCGACGGCATCTCACGAAACCGCCGTCCACTCCGCGATCTTCACGAGCTGGGCGATCAGGGTGCTTCCCTCAACGGCAAAGTGCATGTTGCATTTTCCCTTTCACAACCTGTTCCACTCGCTCCAGGGCGCCTGTTCCCACCTGGGGAACAGGCCGCGTCGCCAGTTGTTTCCGCCTCGGAAACAACAAGAGACAGAACTTCCCTATTGACGCTTCACCGGGCATGGCGGCCTACGAAGTCCGTCCCGCCTACGCCTCGATAAGGTCATAGACCTCGGCCAGATGGGCCAGATAGGGCATCAGGGTGTTCCAAGTTTCCAGAACGAGGGGCACTGCGAGCGTTTCCGCCCTGCGGAAACGCTCAGCCCGCCAGTTGTTTCAGCCTCAGAAACAACGAGAGGGCGGGCACACATCCTTTGAAGCAAGACCGAACGGGCTGTGCATGGACGCTCTATACTCCAGCGGCGATCTCACTCCGCTCCTGACGGTGCTCGTGGTCCTTCGGCGGTGAACCGCCTCAGTCTCACTCCGCTCCTGACGGTGCTCGTGGTCCTTCGGCGTCTGCATCCCCCGATAGACGACTGTCGCCGCCTTCCGACTCAAGAGAGAGATCTAGGCGAGTAAGGCGTAAAGTGGCATGCGTCCTCTTTAAGATCCGCCCTTCTGACCAGGTCTGCATAGATAGGGGGGAAGTTTCACTCGCCCTTTATACTTGACCGCATCATCTAGTGATATGAGCTTCCACCATCATGCCGAAGGCGACTGTCGACACATGCTCTCTTCCTGTGACGGACTATCTTTCACTAGCCCGGGAGAAAGGCTTCGTCCTGGCCCTTGTACGTACCTCCGATCGGGAGGCATGCGGCAGTGGAGATCTTCCCGATGGTTGCGATGTAATGCGCATCCCAGAGCCCGGGGTGTGGGGTGACGGGAAATGGGATGGATTCGGGTACTGGTGCGGCCCTGAAGATGAAGAGGGCCTGGAAGAAGTCCTCGGCATCATCGGCAAGGGCAGCTTCCCACCCAGGGGCTCGCGCGGTAAACTCTCGCCTGGGCAGCGCAGGCAGATGCGCGATGCGATGATCTTCACATCCCATGTCAGACATGGCCACGATGTTTTCGTCACAGAGGACCTGAAGGGCTTCATCAGCAATGGGAGAAGAGAACTCCTACAAGACAGGTTCTCTACCAGGATCATGACTACCGTCGAGTTCGTCGAGTTTCTCCGGGGAGGGATGCAGTGAGGCCGATATTCGAATCCTGTGTTCCACGAGACGAGGTTCTCTCCGGCGAGCTTCGCGACGAGATGTTCGCGGCACGCCTGAAGGACGTGGTAGAAGGCCATGCCGACACGATCTATCAGGATCCACTGGTCTTCTTCGACAACACCTTCGTAACTGCCGGCCTCCGCACCCTTGCCCGGGAGGTCGTGGGCCGGCTCTCGGGGAAGAAGCCATCCGCCAGCCCATTCGTCCGCCTCGAAACCTCCTTCGGAGGAGGCAAGACACACAGCCTCATCGCACTCCATCACCTGGCCCGGGGTGGGAGCCCGTCGGTTCCTGAGAACCTGGTCCCCAGGTCCTGGATTCCTTCCTCCCCCTGGAAGGTCGCCGCCCTCGTCGGCAATGACATCGATCCGGCCAACGGAGTTCAGCATGGCTCGATCCAGGTCAGGACTCTCTGGGGAGAGCTCGCCTGGCAGCTTGCCGGTGAGAAGGGATATGCCCTCATCCGTGAGAGCGATGAGAAGCTCGTCTCGCCGGGCGTTCCGGTGCTGGAGACCCTCGTGGGCGAAGCCCCGACGCTGATCATGATGGACGAGCTCGCCCGTCACTACAGGACCGCCAGAGCCGTTGCCACCCGCGAGGGGCACAGCAACCTCGCAGAGCAGGCCGTCGCCTTCCTGATGTCGATGATCGAGCTCGCATCGAGCCGGCAGAACGTCTCCCTGGTCATCACGCTTGCCGAAAGCGTGGACACGTTCGGAAGCGAGACTGAAGAGATCCGCCGCGAGCTGGACGAAGCCAGGAAGCTCTCGGCACGCCAGGAGCTGATCGTCACCCCCACGGGGGAGGACGAGATCTCGAACGTGGTGAACCATCGCCTCTTCAAGTCGATCAAGGCCGATGACGCCAGGGCGACATCGAAGAAGTACGGGGAGGCATACGCAGGGTTCGAGAGCAAGGGTGCCGAGCTTCCGGCAAAGGCTCTGAGGGCAGAGTACGCCTCCGAGATCGAGAAGTGCTACCCCTTCCACCCCGAGCTGCTCTCGGTCCTGAGCAGGCGTGTTGCGACCATCCCCAACTTCCAGAGGACGAGAGGCGTCCTGCGCCTCCTGGCCCGGGTCGTTCGCAACCTGTGGGACACCCGTCCGGCAGACACCTGGCTCATCCATCCCCATCACGTGGACCTGCTCCTTCATGACATCGCCAACGACCTCACGAGCCGCCTCGAGAAGCCCACCTTCCT
>JAAYTY010000169.1 GCA_012523605.1 Candidatus Fermentibacterota bacterium | reverse complement strand
GCTGTCACGAAGGCCGGTCACGCGGTACTCGACCCCGGGCATCCTCTCCTGGACGAGCCGGAACGAGCCGGAAGGCATGTCTGCGTCGAGCAGCCATGCCTCGGAGGAGGTGCCGCTTCCGCTGTGGATGAAAACGTACTCGTCGGAAGGGGATTTGGAGACCCAGGGCCAGAATGTCGAATCCGACTCCCGGAACACTTCGACATCGGCCTCCTGCATGGTCCCCAGCGAATGCCTCATGATCCTGTCGGTTCTGTACGTGGAGTCCTGCAGGCCGTAGAAGATCGTGTAGCCGTCGTTTCCCCAGGCGACCTCCCCGTCGGTCCCCCGGAGGGTGTCATGGAGGAACACGCCCGCGCTCAGATCGAGGAAGACCAGGTCGTAGCTCAGGGATCCCGATGTATCCACGGCAACGGCGGCGAACCTGCCCAGCGGATCGACCACGGGTCTGGCATCGAGATACTCCCTGCCGGCCGCGAGCAGGTTCGCGTCGAGCATGACCTCCGGGACGGCCCCGGGTGCTTCGGACTTCCTCATGAACACCGGATAGTCCATGCCGGGGGAGTATTCGGCCCAGTACAGGTATCCGTTGTAGGAGCACGGCGCGGTGGAGTCTGACGGGGGAATCCTGGCCGCCATCTCGGTGTAAAGGCTTTCCTGCAGGCCCAGCGTGCGTGCCATGAGGGACTCGCCGTAGGCGTTCTCGGCCTCGATCAGGGCGAGCACCCGGGGATCCTCCCTGTTCCTCATCCAGTAGAATGGATCCGTCCTGGAGCCCGCCGGGGAAACGATCTCGAATGGTTCGACAGTCGCGGACGGCTCTTCGGGCGCGTCCGCCCACGGAATTGCCGCAGCCGCCAGTATCGTGAGGAACGCCTTCATGGCCCCCCCTGCCGCTCGGTTCCGTCCCGGCCGACTCACGGTCGCCGGAAAGAAGATACAGAAGAGCCGAAGCGTCATCCAGCCGGGGGGTTGGCGTCAGAAGTAGTACCAGATGCTGGAGTAGTCCGCGGGATCCTCCCCGATGGCCGCAAGCCTCTCGAGATAGCCAAGGATGGGCACGTCCCCGCCCACCCAGCTCTTCTGTCTGGAGATGTTCCTCTCCCAGGGGTGGAACTCGTACACCCGGGAACCGTCGGGCATTATCGAGAGGAGATCCCTGTGCTGGGCGCCGCGCAGATAGCTCTTGCCGAGGCCCGGCACGTTGAAGACGGGCGAGTCGGTCCTTCGGCTGCCGGGCAGCAGCCTAGCCTCCTCCTTCTGCTCCTGAAGGATTCTGGCTAGGGGAACGCGGAATGCGGCCGTCTCCTCCTTCCCCTTGGGGACGAAAGTGTAGTACGGGTCGACGCCTATCCGTCTGAGAAGCATCCTGAGACGCGCGGCCTCGAAGCGTCTCGAGACGAAGAATGTGAACACCATCTGGTTGTACACGGAGATTCCCCGGCTGCAGATCCTCGCTACCGCCCGGACCATCTCGGGTGTGACCTCCGAGGGATGCTGCACATGGGTCACCAGAAGGAGTTCTCGGACGCCCGGCCTTCTGAACCGGGAGAGGATCGAGACAAGCCCCGGGGTGATCCTCATCGGCAGAGTAACGGGGATTCTCGTGCCGATCCTCACCAGCTCGACGTGCGGAATGGCGGCCAGCCTTCCCAGAAGCCATTCTATCTCCCGATCCTCCATTGCGAGAGGATCGCCGCCTGTGACAAGGACCTCCCTGATCGCGTCGTGAGCCCTTATCCATTCCAGGGCATTCTCGATCCTCTTCCTCGACGCCATAGCCCCCGGGGACATCGGGCCGTCGATCTCCCAGTTCCGCTGGCAGTAGGCGCAGATCTGGGGACAGGTGTTGAAGGGTTTCAGAATCACTATCGCCGGATAGCGCCTCGTCACCAGGTCTATCGGCGAAGTTTCCCGTTCCAGCATGAAGTCCGCGCGGCTCTCGACGGAGGATCTGCCCCTTGCAACCGCTTCCACGAACTCGGGGCCGGGAATGACCTGGGCTCTTATCGATGCATCGCCTCCGGGGAGTGATCCCGACATCAGCGAGGCGTAATAGGGTGTCACGCCGAACGGGACTCCGGCACTGCAGGCAGCCCTCACCGCCTCGAGTTCCTCCACCGACGGCTCGCAGACGGCGGCGAATGTTTCGGGGGTGGTTATCAGACGGGCTGTATGCCACTCCCAGTTCCGCCAGTCCCGGGCGCTGCCGCCCAGCAATCCGAGGATCCTGCGGCGGTTCCTGCCGCGGATGGCGACGGCCTCCCCGGCGAGTCCGTCTGGATACCTCTCCATCCATCCCGAAGCCCACCGCCAGATGAAGTCGAGTTCGGATGATCTGGCGACCGAGGCGGCCCTGCCTGCAAGCCCGGGAGTCGAATCGGGCTTGGCCACCGGTTCGATTCTGTACGGCCTCTCGATCCCGGCGAGGATGTGCGCGACATCCGCGCAGAAAGCCGGCGAGAGATCCGCTCTGGGTCGCCCGCGGGCGATGTCGCACAGCGCCTCCGCTACGGAAAAGCCCGAAAGCTCCTCCGCCCTCTCGGTGCACATCCCCCGGAGGGCTCTCGCGCAGTCCCGCACCATCGAGTAGCAGTCCTCGCCCAGGATGTCCGGAGAGAATCCCTGCTGCATCCTCGAGGCGTAGTCGAAGACTGTCTGCCGGCAGTCGGCGCCTCCCGGATCGCGGAGCAGGTCGAAGAGGGCGAATCTCCATTCGACCAGCTTCTCTGGGCTGAAGAGAGGGTCGAATAGCTTCTTCAAGGTCACCTCCGCTTTCACGGCCGGAGGAGGATGGCGGCCTCTGCCTCCGCTCGCGCGGGCATGCCCGTGAAGGTTATTATACACCTTTCGGGATGGCCCGATCGCTCTACTTCGCCGCGGGGGTCGGCCGCACCCGGATGGATGGAGAATGAACCTTATCCTGCTTCTGCTCGCGACAGCGATGGACGACATTCCCGCGATGCAGGCGTCCGTGGATGACAGCCTCGGCGGAAGCCGCCCCGCCTGTACGGGTGTGGTTGTTCATCCAAGGCTCTTCCTCGCCGAACGACTTTCCGAAGACGGCGGATCAGAGCATCCTT
>JAAYTY010000168.1 GCA_012523605.1 Candidatus Fermentibacterota bacterium | reverse complement strand
CGACCTCGTGCGCCAGTTCATCCACGAGGTCGAGGAAGAGGACGAGAAGGGCAGGAAGACCGGCAAGCGCTTCCTGATCTTTCCGCGCTACCAGCAGCTCGACTGCGTGCGCAGGCTCGTCGCCGACGCGCGCGCGACGGGCGCGGGGCAGCGCTACCTGATCCAGCACTCGGCCGGAAGCGGCAAGAGCTTCACCATCGCCTGGCTCGCGCACCAGCTCAGCGTCCTGCACGACGCGGGCGACCGGCGCGTCTTCGACTCGATCGTGGTCATCACCGACCGGCGCGTGCTCGACCGCCAGCTCCAGACCACGATGCGCCAGTTCGAGCAGACGCTCGGCGTGGTCGAGAACATCGACACCACCTCGCGCCAGTTGAAGGACGCGCTCGAGTCGGGCAAGACGATCATTGTCACCACGCTCCAGAAGTTCCCCGTGATCGCCAAGGAGATCGGCGAGCTGCCGGGCAAGCGCTTCGCGCTGATCGTGGACGAGGCGCACTCGTCGCAGTCGGGCGAGAGCACGAAGAGCCTCAAGGCCGTGCTCAGCTCTGGGTCGCTGGAAGAAGCGGAGACGGAGGAGGCGGGAGCCGCGACGCCCGAGGAGGATCTGGAGAGCACGATCCTCTCCGAGATGGAGAAGCGCGGGCGGCTGCCCAACCTCTCGACCTTCGCCTTCACGGCCACGCCGAAGCCGAAGACGCTCGAGCTCTTCGGCACGAAGCGCGCCGACGGGAAGTTCGCGCCTTTCCACCTTTACAGCATGCGCCAGGCGATCGAGGAGGGCTTCATCCTCGACGTGCTCGCCAACTACGCGACCTACAAGGCCTATTGGCGGCTGCTCAAGAAGGTCGAGGACGACCCGCGCTACGTCAAGCAGAAGGCGGAGTACCTGCTCAAGTCGTTCGTCGAGTTGCACCACCACGCGATCGGCGAGAAGGTTCGCATCATGGTCGAGCACTTTGCGGCGAAAGTGCAGCACGAGATCTCCGGCCGTGCGAAGGCGATGGTCGTCACGCGCTCGCGGTTGCATGCGGTGCGCTACAAGCTGGCGATGGACAAGGTCCTCGCCGAGCGCGGCTACCCGTTCAAGGCGCTCGTCGCCTTCTCGGGCACCGTTCAGGATGGCGGGCAGTCCTACACCGAATCCGGCATGAACGGCTTCCCGGAGGCGCAGACCGCGAAGACCTTCGAGCGCCCCGAGTACCGCTTCCTCGTCGTCGCCAACAAGTTCCAAACCGGCTTCGACCAGCCGCTCTTGCACACGATGTACGTGGACAAGAAGCTCGGCGGGGTGAACGCCGTGCAGACGCTGTCGCGGCTCAACCGGACGCTGCCGCCCGAGAAGAAGGGCACGATGGTGCTCGATTTCGCCAACGAAGCCGACGAGATCAAGGCCGCCTTCGAGCCCTACTACGAGACGACGTTGCTGTCGGAGGCCACCGATCCGAACCTGCTGTACGAGATCCAGACGCGGCTCGGCGCCTTCCCGGTGTACGGCGCGGCCGACGTGGAGGCCTTCGCCAAGGTCTACTTCGATCCCAAGGCGACGCAGGACCGGCTCTACGTCGCGCTCGCACCGGTGGTCGAGCGCTTCGGCGCGCTGTCCGAAGAAGAGCAGCACGACTTCCGCGGCCAGCTCACCGACTACGTGCGGCTCTACGCGTTTCTCGCCCAGGTTCTGACCTTTGCAGACGCCGATCTGGAGAAGCTCTACGTCTTCGCGCGGCACCTGCGCCGGCTGCTCCCCGCCGACCGGGCCGAGCTGCCGCGCGAGGTGCAGCAGAACATCGACATGGAGTCGTACCGTATCCAGCAGACCGGCAGCGGGAAGATCGCGCTCGAGCGCAGGCCGGGCGTGCTCGACCCGGTGAGCACCAAGCAGGGCCACAGCGTCTCGCCGGAGGAGCTGGAGACCCTCTCGCGGATCATCGCCGAGTTGAACGAGCGGTTCGGCCTCAACCTCGGCCCAGAGCACCGCGTGACCCTCGGCCAGATGATGGAGAAGCTCGCCGACGACGCGGCGCTCGACGCGGCCGCGCGCGTCAACACGCGCGAGAACGTGCGGCTCACCTTCGACCAGAAGGTCGAGCACGTGATCCAGGAGATCGTCGACTCGAACTTCGACCTCTACAAGCGCATCACAGACGACCGGGCGTTCGGCGAGGCGATCAAGAACTTCCTCCTCGACCAGTACCTGCGCGCCCACCGCAACGCCGAGGAACTGATCAAGGCCGGCGAGTCGAAGACGCTCGAATTCAAGTCCACCCTGCGCTGGAGCCTCAAGGAAGACCGGCAGGACGACAAGGGCGTGACGCACGCCGTGCTCAAGACGATCGCCGCCTTTCTGAACACGGAAGGCGGGGACCTGCTGATCGGCGTGGCCGACGACGGCTCGATTGTCGGTATCGAGCGGGACCAGCTCGAGAGCGACGACAAGTTCATGCGCCACCTCGCCCAAGTCGTGCGCAATGGCCTCGGGGATCGGGCTGGCACCTGCATGGATCCGAAGTGTCAGATCGTGCAAGGGAAAACCGTATGTGTAGTGAGCTGCCAGCGCAGCCAGGAGCCTGTGTTCCTCAAGTGGAAGGGAGTCGAGGCGGTACCGGACGGCGACTTCTTCGTCAGGAGCGGTCCCGGCACCGTGAAGCTCTCCTCAGAGAGCGCGAGAGAGTACATTCGCACACGGTTCCCGGGGTTCACCCGAGAAGGGGAAGCAGATGGGCCATCGAAAGGGGCTGTCTAACAACAGCATGCAGCGGACGGCGCTGCGCGCCGCCGCTGATGCTGGGCGTTAGCCAGCGTCCAGAACACGGTCAAAATGCATGGCGGGTGCGAGAAGTGGAAACAGGGAAGAACGCCGCTTGCCGAATTGAGTTCGGCGATGGGAAGAAAGACAATGGTGTCTAGTGACACCGAACGATTGCGCCAAGTGGCACGATGAACCGTCGAATTGCCGGGGTGATTCTCGGTGCGTTTGGATTGGCTCTCGTCTGGGTTCTCTGCAAGGAGATTCGAGACGCCATTGCGAGTGGACGTTTGATTCAAACGCTCTTGGGGTGGGCGTTTGTATCAGTCGGGGTGATTGTTTTTCTCGCTGGATGGGTGCTGGTGTGGTTGGGAATAGGTACGTTACGTCGGCAGATCCGCAAATGGCAGTATCGCCTTCCAGCGGGCGTAACGATGGAAATGGTTCTGCGCGAATCGCCGTATGAGCTGGCACATTTTCAGGGAGAAGGTGATTATCGCGTGTTTGACAAGCGAACCGGTGAATTTGTCGAATGGAAGGATCCGGATGGCGCGAAGGTTTGGATCATCCGGCAGTATTTGAAACAGCGGCGGAATGAGCAAAGAGAAAAAACTCCAGGTTGAAATGAGCGGTGCGCTGGCTACCCTGCGCTTCAAGCCGACTGCGCTCCACTCGCGCGTCGCGCTCGCTCCGCGGAGCGGCTCAAGCGCATAACGTTGGCCGAAAGCGGCTGCTCGAGGTCTGGCGCCGTCCTGATAATGGCACAAGGCTTGAACAATACCGTGACCACCGCTTGAATTCGCGAGGCCATCGTATCAACCCGAAACAGGTCGAACCGGCACAGAACATTCAACCAGCCTTGGATCAAGGCGGGGGGGGCGAATCGAAATGCATAGTTTCTGCACTGTTGTGAATTGCATGGACGGTCGGGTGCAACTGCCTGTCATCAGGTACTTGCAGAAGCGCTTCAACGTCAAATACGTTGACAGCATTACCGAAGCGGGCCCGAATCTCATCATGGCCGGTCAGGCTGACCGGACTGTGGTTGAATCCATCTTGAATCGGGTGCGCATATCGGTTGAGAAACACGCATCGGTGGGCATTGGATTGGTGGGACACCATGACTGCGCTGGAAACCCGGCCAAGGAAGAAGAACAGCTACGGCAACTAATCGATGGAGTCGCATTTCTTCGTTTCCATCACGGGGGAATACCAGTCGTCGGCCTCTGGGTAGATGCGGACTGGCAAGTAAAGGAAGTCGTTAACAGCGAACAAGGCGTTGCAGACGATGCCGACAAGCGGCACAACTGAGCTTTGTCCTGGGTGCAGACACAAATCGCGTGAAGGATATCAGGTCGGGGTATGAAGCGGGAATCATCATAGAGAGACCTTTTTTCGGTAAGGCCTCGGTGTGTGAGCCCATACTGCGCACTCCGCCCGAGCGGTTCGGCATGGAAGAGGCCGCGGAGCAGTACGTTCCAGACATATGGCGATGGGATTCAGACCATTGGAGGAGTCCCCGCTGCTGTGGGGAGAGACGAATCCCTGTCTCCAGATGATCAAGAAGCTGGAAGGGCCTGCCGGCTACTGACACCGCATGGAGCCGCAGTCGCACTCATGTGCGGTTGCGAAGCCGGCCGGGACTGCGGCTGAGGCGTGCTCCGGCGGCGGTTCAACTCCAGACCGCGAAACGCGTAAGAAACAGGAGGACCAGCCAGGCAAAGCCCGCCCCGGCCGGCTCGGTTTTCGTATGATCGCCATGCGACACCTTCGCAAAGAGGCAGTGCCACAAGCCGACTGACTCGGCGGCATCGCCCGAGCGCAGCGGATCGCACTGGGATGTTCGGCGCCGGAGATGCCGGCGATCGGAACAGGCAGGGAACTCGAACAGGAGGTTCGAACCATGAGCGGTCCTGACGACATCATCTGTTACTGCGGAAAAGTCACCCGCGGGGCGATCCTGAATGCCATCTCGAGCGGTGCCAGGACGCTCGAGGATATTCAGCGCATGACGGGCGCCGGAGTCGGTTCCCGCTGCAGGGAGCTGAATCCACGCGGCGTATGCTGTCACGCGGACATCCTGGGAATTCTCGACGAGACTGCCGAATCCGGGGCCCGCGGTTCGGACTGCTGCTGCCGGGGAAGCTGACCGCCTGCTGAAGAACCTTTACATTCCCGATCATCTTCGATTCACGGGCAACCGTGTATCGCGATGCACCGGCATGCATCCCGCCCGGATGCTTCATGCCTTCCCAGGCCTTCCGGGAGCGCGGGGGTGGTTCCATCGTGGTTCTTAGAGCGGTGCTCTGCGTTCTCGGAGCCGTTCTCCTTTGGCGGGTTATCTTCCGGTTTCGACCGCGGCCGGGGATGCATCCCGGCGGAGCGCAATCGCAGCGGGTTTCGGTGATCATTCCCGCCAGGAACGAGGAGAAGAGGATAGGAAGGCTCCTCGACTCGCTCGACAGGCAGACGGTGCGGCCGCACGAGGTGATAGTCGTTGACGACCAGTCATCCGACCGAACGGAGGCTGTTGCGCGCGAAAGGGGAGCCTCCGTCATCACCGGCGGACCCCTGCCTGGAGACTGGTACGGCAAGCCCTGGGCCTGCTGGCAGGGAGCCTGCGCAAGCAAGGGGGACCTGCTCCTCTTCATGGATGCCGATACATGGCTCGAGCCCGACGGACTCGGACGCCTGTTCGAAATGCATGAAGGATCCGGTCTGCTCTCCGTACAGCCGTACCATGAGACGGAGAAGTTCCTGGAGCAGTTCTCCGCATTTCCCAATCTGGTCTCGCTGGCCGCGGTTGGAGCCTTTACGCCTCTCGGCGATCGTCTGCGCCCCGGCGGCGCGTTCGGACCGTGTCTGATGTGCAGCAGAGAGGAATACTTCCGGATTGGCGGCCACGCCGCCGTGAGAGCCGAGATCCTCGAGGACGTCCGTCTGGCCGGGCTCTTCCAGCACCACCGCCTTGCGGTCCGCTGCCGAACCGGGAGGGGGATCGTTTCGTTCCGGATGTATCCCGAGGGTTTGAAGCAGGTCTTCTCGGGCTGGACGAGGGGGATCGGCTTCGGGGCGTTCTCCGTGAACCCTCTGTTCTCGATTCTGGTGTCGGCATGGATAACCGGCTGCTTCAGCGCCTTCTTCGCGCTTGCCGGAGCTCTTTCAGCACCTGCGAACACCTCCCACACCCTGGCGTGTTTCGCGAGCTACTGCTCCTACGTGCTGTCGCTGGTTCTCATGCTGAAGGGGGCTGGACGGTTCGGGTGGTGGGTCGCGCCTTTCTACCCTCTGCCGCTGTTCTTCTTCGGGGCGCTCACGGCATGCTCGCTAGTGCGGTCTTATGTTATCCGCCGGATCGAATGGAAGGGGCGAGAGATCCTTACCTCACGCCGCAGAGAGTAGGCCTTGCAGATCGCCGGGCTGCCGATGGGCCTGACGGTCCTCTTGGACTGCGCGGCCTGGACCGCCATCCAGACACTGCTCGCCTTCCTCTGCGCACGATTGCCTGTTTCAGCCCTGGACCCCGGGCACTGGCTCTTTCGTGCCAGGGAGTGGGAGCGGGGAGGCGCGATCTATGAAAGGCTTTTCCGGGTCAGGGCATGGAAGTCGCGGCTTCCATCGGGAGCTTCCGTCTTCGGCGGATTCCCGATGAAGAGATTCGCCTCGCGCGAGAGAAACTATCTCGAACGATGGCTCAGGGAAACGTGCAGGTCAGAACTGATGCACTGGCTCGCCTTCCTGTCATCCGGGCTGTTCTTCCTCTGGAATCCCGCGTGGCTCGGATCGGTCATGGTGCTCTACGCCGTTGCGGCGAACATGTCCTGCATAGTCGCCCAAAGGCATGGAAGGCCGCGCATCGCAGGGATCCTGGGGGCCTTCGACCGTTCGACACGCGAAGCGGCGGCCTTGCGTGCATGAGAGGACCAGTACACGAAAGCGGGCTGTTCCGAGTCGGCGGGCGGCGGGGAAGTCCGTGTGAGGAGGACGCGGTGATCAACAGAGCTGCGCTGATAGTCCGTCCTGCCGGGCCTTATATCGAGTGGGCGGCTTCGCTGGACGATTCCGGAATGGTGCCCGATGTGGAGGGCGAGATGACCGTTTATCTCGTACCCGATTTCGAAGATGACCGCGAAGCCCGGAGGATTCTCGAACAGGTCTTCGAGACCGTTTTCGAGAACGAGCTGTTCGGCTGGCATACTGACGAATCCGCATGGCCGAAGAACCGTACTTTGGACATGTTCATGAAGTGGTTCAAAGTCGAGCTGCACTCCGTGGTCGAAGATCTGTGCGACTATGCGATAGAGGAGGACAGGTTCTGAGAAGGGCGGATTGCATGGCTGCGAGGGCTCTCGAGGAGGAATGATGGGCGACAACTATCCAGCGCGTGTCCTCTGCGCAGGTGCGGGCGATCCCTCGTGTCCGCTTTCCGAAGGGAGGAACCGCATGTCGGACTCGCTGAAGACGGGGCTGACCTTCGGCTCGACATCGGCGGCCATAACCACCCTCGGGCTGATGGTGGGCCTGCACTCGGGCACTCACTCGCGGCTCGTGGTCCTGGGCGGGATCCTGACGATCGCCATCGCCGACGCCTTTTCCGACGCTCTGGGCATCCACGTTTCCGAAGAGGCCGAAAACGTCCATAGTGCAAGGCAGGTCTGGGCGGCCACGGCCATGACCTTCATCGCCAAGTTCCTCTTCGCGCTCACGTTCGCCCTGCCGGTGCTCATCCTTCCACTCTCGACCGCCATCATGGTAAGCCTTGCATGGGGCATGGCTATTCTTACGGTGCTGAGCCTCGTCCTGGCGAGGGCGCAGGGCGAGCCGCCCTGGAAGATAGTCGGCGAGCACCTGCTGATCGCCATGGTCGTCATTGGTATCACGCACTTCGTGGGCGACTGGATAGGAAGTCTGGGCGGGTGACGGACCCCGGCAGGTACCGACGCATCCACTCCGTCCGTACCTGTCGCAGGGACGGTACACTGCCTGCAAAGCGCGGAATCTTCCGTCCGCGGTTCGGATGCCTTCACGCCCTCCGCTATCCCCGCGGGTCGGCCACCCTCCCCATGAACAGTATCGAGCCTGTGAGGTCGTCCATCAGCACGAATACGAACGGCCTGTCGAACCTGATCTCGACAGGCGGCTCCGACATCGCACAGCCCAACGCCATGACGACCGCAGTCGCCGCTGCCGCCTCGGTCCCCGTCTCGTCCACCTTCACGAAAGCCTTGTGGATCACTGCGCTGATGTAGAGATCCCTCACTCCCGTCATGCCGCTGAAGTCGGCGTCGGACCCGAAGGCGTCGGTCATTCCCATCCGCTTCAGGACATCGGCAAGCGAGAACGAGCTGGTGAATTCGAACCTCGGCATCGAGAGGGCCACCTCTCTGCCCGCCAGGCTGCCCGTGATCTCCTCCAGCGCCTCCCTGTCGAGCGACTGCTCGAATCCGCTTAGATCGCCGTCGGGGAGGAGGATCAGCATGCTGCTCGCCCAGTCGGAATAGGGCAGGCGGACTGCGGTGCACCCGCAGGCATGGCAGTATTCGAGCCTTTCCGTCTGGTGCATCATCGGAACACTGACCGTCTCGCCGGAGAGGGTTGTGAAGTCTTCGTCTCTAGTGAAGGTCTCCTCGAACTGGTGCCCCCATGCCCCCTTGAAGTACACCGCGTTGGTGAGTACCACGCGCGTCAGGGTGTCGATGATGCCGGGGGGCAGGAGGTCTGTTATCCTGTCCCTCGTCCTGTCGGCTACCCAGTCGTTGATAGCGGCCCTGGAGCCTTCGGGATCCCGCGAAAAATCCACGTTCGCCGCCCTGGCGCCGTAGGACGATTCGACGATCTCCGTGTAGTCGTCGAGCAGGCGGTACGTCCGCTCGACCCACAGCGCGTTCGCGATCTCGAGGGTCAGGGGCTCGAACTCCTCGTAGATCAGCTCTTCCCTGAATGCCGGATCCAGGCGCCTGAGAGCCTCGGAGAACGCACGGTGGAGCCTGCCCTCCGGGAGTGTGAAATGCAGTGTGTGCGCCATCTGCCGCGCCGTCTCACCCTCGGCTCCCGCGTAGGTCATCGCCAGCGCGGTCGTGATGCTGAAGGGGGAGAAGAACAGATTGCCGTCGGCTTTCTCTGCGGTGAGTTCCGAGAACAGTGCCATCGCGAAGTCGGTGTTGCCGGCGGTGAGCTGGGCGAGTTCCGCCTCCGGCACGAGCGCGGCCTGCCTCGATGGAGCGGACCCGGCGAGGACTGCTGTCACCAAACCGAGAACATGAATCATCACGAACCCCCTTCTATGCTCAACTTCGTTGCTCATGTCGGCTCGCGATCGTTTCCATACAGATATTACAGTCTAGCGCCAAGCAGTATTCCCGGGGGAGGGACCATGCTCGCGTTCAGGGAGATCCGTGCCGATGACATTCCGTCGCTGTTCGAGGTGAGAACGGCCACCCGTGAGAACCGCTATTCCCTGGAAGAGCTGGAGCGCCTCGGCATCACGCCCCGCTCGGTCGGATGCATGCTAGGTGCAACGCACAGGGGCTGGCTCTGCGAAGAGGCGGGATCTGCAGTGGGGTTCGCCATGGGCGACGGGAGCACCGGCGAGATGTGGGTGATAGCCGTCCTGCCGTCGCACGAGGGCATGGGAATCGGCTCGCGCCTCCTGCGGCTGGTGGAAGGCTGGCTCGCATCCGAGGGATGGCGGGAGGCCTGGCTCACGACCGACGAAGACACGAGCCTGAGGGCTCATGGATTCTATCTCTCCGAGGGCTGGCGCGATCTCGAAGTGCGCGACGGGCTGAGATACATGGTCAAGGATCTGGATGAGCACTGAAGCGGCCTTCCTGCACGTCGATCTCTCCACCGGCTCCATGGAGCGAAGGAGCCTGGATGCGTCTCTTCTGTCCGGCTGGCTCGGGGGCAGAGGGCTGGCGGGCTGCTTCGTGAGACCGAGATGCCGCGAGCCGTGGGACTCGCCCGATATGCCGCTCGTCCTCATGACCGGGCCTCTGGCTGGAACTCCGGCACCCTCCTCGGGAAGGATGTGCATCATGTCCCGCTCTCCTCT
>JAAYTY010000167.1 GCA_012523605.1 Candidatus Fermentibacterota bacterium | reverse complement strand
GAGCCGCTGCACTGCTGGTGAAACCGGGCCACAGAGTCATCGTGATGGAGTACGTGTGGGTGGAAGGGACCGAGACACCGCCGGCTCCGAGGGTCGTCGTCGCGGACGACCGCAACCTCAACCCCAGGCTGCTCGGTTGACGCTCGGCATAGTTCTGGCTGCCGGAAAGGGCAGGAGGATGTTTTCCGACCTGCCGAAGGTAGCGCATCCAGTCCTGGGCCGCCCCATGATCCTCAGGGTCCTTGAGACGGCTTCCTCGTGCGGATTCGACAGGCTCGTCACGGTGATCGGCCACGGCCGCCAGCTCCTTGAGCCTCTCCTGGCGGCCGGAGGGTACGAATGGGTCGTGCAGGAGCCGCAGCTCGGAACTGCTCACGCAGTCGGATGCGCGGTCGGAGCCTTCGATGCCGACGAGTATTGCGTGCTCCTGGGAGACGTGCCTCTGCTCCGCGGGGAGACGATCCGGCGGCTGCTCTCGGGAAGGCGTAAGGCGGGGGCGGCGGCAACAGTCCTCACCGGCTTCCCCCCCGACCCGGCAGGGTATGGAAGGGTGGTCAGAAGCTCCGGTGACCGCATCGAGAGGATCGTGGAGGACAGGGATGCCGGGCCCGGGGATCTCTCCCTCCGGGAGGTGAACACGGGGCTCATGTGCTTCGACGGCCAGGCCTTGAGGAACCTCCTGGGACGCATCGGCAGAGGAAACGCGCAGAACGAATACTACCTCACCGACGCGGTGGGTCTGGCGGCAGGCGACGGGCTCGTCTGCACCGCCGTGACCGCCGACGAGTGGGGCGAGGTGGCCGGGATCAACGACCAGTACCAGCTGGCCGAGGCTTCACGCACGCTCTGCGCCCGAGTCGTGGAGAGCATGATGAGGAGCGGAGTGCTCTTCACCGACCCCGTCTCGGTCTGGGTGGAGGACACGGTTTCCGTCGGTCGCGGGACGACCGTCGGGAGGATGGTCAGGCTCTCGGGAGGCGCGAGCATCGGTGAGGGCTGCCTGCTCGGCGACGGGTGCATCGTCTCGGACGCCTCCATTCCGCCGGGGACCGAGCTGCCGCCCTATGCGGTGAGGTGCGGAAGATGAGCATGGACAGGCTCTGGGCGCCCTGGAGGAGCGATTACGTGACCGGCACCGCCGGCGGCGGCGGAGTCTGTCTCTTCTGCGCTCTGTCCGTTCCCGAGGGCGACCCTGAGGGCCTCGTGCTCTGCCGCAGAACCCGCGTGCTCGCCGTTCTCAACCGCTATCCCTACATCAACGGCCACATGATGATCGCCCCTCTCAGGCACGTCGCGTGGCTCTCCGAGCTGGAGCCCGGGGAAACCGCCGAGCTGTTCGCGACTCTTGCGGAAGCCGAGCGCGCCCTCAGGGAGGGCATGCGATGCGCCGGCGTCAACGGCGGCTGGAACATCGGAAGGTGCGCCGGTGCCGGGGTGGAGGGCCATCTCCACGTACACATCCTGCCGAGGTGGCCCGGTGACGTGAACTTCATGACGACAACGGCGGGGACCAGGATCCTCTCCGAATCCCTGGAATCCACGCGCGACCGTCTCGCGCCCTTCTTCGGGAGCTGAGAGTTGGCGCCGTTCGAGCCGGCCGCCGGACCCTGGAGGCTCCTCGCCGCCGCGCTCATGGCCTCCGGGATCGGGCTGGCGGTGTTCGGGCAAGCGCCGGAGCCTCTCGGAAGTTCCCCCGGGGCCGACACCGTTTCCTTCCAGCCTCCCGACACTGTGACCATCGCGGTGCTGAACGGGTCGGGCTGCGACGGCTTCGCCGGGCAGGTCAAGCGCTTCCTCGAGAGCCAGGACGGGCCCACGGTGTTCATCTCCCCCGGCCCCGAATCGAACGCAGCCTCGGTGGACGGCGCGGCATACACCTATGAGGAGACGATCTTCGTCTCGCACGTTCCTGGCCTCGAGGCCGCCCTGGCCGTAATCGCTCCCATTTCTGCCAGGACAGGCCTCGAAATCGGGGAGGAATCTGTCGTCTGGGAGATCAGGCAGCCTTCCCCGGTGGACGTTTCGATCTTCCTGGGGAGGGATCTGGGAGAGATCAGGGATTCGCTGATACCCACACTGTAGAACTGACCGGAGGTCCGATTGCCGGAAGACATTATCGCCCCCATCGTGGAAGCCATCCGCGAGAGGCATGGATTCAGGATAAGGGCCATGGACATGAGGGAGTTCCCTCTAACCATGGAAATGTTCCTCGTATGCTCGGCGGAGAGCAGGGTGCAGGCCCAAGCCATAGCCCAGCACGTCCAGGACGTCGCCCGGGACATGGGAGTCCACCTGCACCACAGGGAGGGCTTCGAGGAGGGCTCCTGGATCCTTCTCGACTTCGGGAGCCTCCTGGTCCACGTGTTCCAGCCGGATACGAGGGATTACTACAATCTCGAGATGCTCTGGAGCGACGCGCCCTTCGAGGACTTCGCCGACGAGCCGGGAGTGCGCTCCGATGACGCCTGAGAGGGCCAGGAGGGCTGTAGCCGAAGCACTGTCCGCCGCCTTCGAACGGGTGACCGGGATCCGCCGGCTCGTACAGGTGGTAGAACCCCACGACGCCTCGTTCGGCGACCTCTCGACGCAGATCGCCCTCGAGGCGGCAGGCGGCCTGGGAATGAATCCCGGGAAGCTGGCGCGGGAGCTGGCGGAGTCGGCGGACCTCCCGGCCGACATCGTGGGGCGAATATCGGTCGCCGGCCACGGCTTCCTGAACATGACCTTCAGCGACTCGTACCTCGACTCCTATGCATTCGAGCTCGGCACGGACGGACTGCTGGGCTTCCTTCCCAGGGCCTCCGGCGCAGGCAGGGCGCTCGTGGAGTATGTCAGCTCGAACCCGACCGGACCTCTCAGCGTGGGGCACTGCCGTCAGGCCGTCCTCGGAGAGGCCATAGCCAGGCTGCTGGAGGCGACCGGCTGGAAGGTCGAGCGCGAGTATTACTTCAACGACGCCGGGCGTCAGACTGCTCTTCTCGGCGAGTCGCTCGCGGCCAGGTACTTCACCCTGGCCGGGACGCCCATGCCGGTGCCTGAGGGCGGTTACCAGGGCGGCTACATCTCCGAATGGGCGGGGGATCTTCTGGCGTCGCGCCCGGGCCTGTCCTGGCCCGGGGACTCGGAGGTCTTCACCTCCTATGCCAGGGACCGCGCAATGGATCTCATAGTGTCCGACCTGTCGCTCCTCGGGATCGTTTTCGACAGGTTCTTCAACGAGAGCAGCCTCGTTCCCGTGGCCGCCGCGGCGGCTCTCGAAAGGCTGTCCTCCGTGAACACCGGAGAGGGAAGCCTGGTCTATGAGAATCCTCCGGGCTCCGGCAAGATGTGGCTGAGGCTCACGGCCCTCGGAAGGCCGGAGGACAGGGTGGTCCGTCGCGAGAACGGGATGTTCACCTACAGGATGCCCGACATGGCCTACCACCTCGACAAATTCGCTAGGGGCTACGACCTCCTCGTCGACATCTTCGGCTCGGATCACCTCGACACCAGCAGGGACGTGACGGCCGCGCTGGAAGCGCTTCTCGGGAGGGAGGAGGTATCGCGCAGGCTGAAGATAGTGCTCCACCAGTTCGTGACCCTGCTCAGGGAAGGCAGGAAGGTGAAGATGTCCACGAGATCGGCGAACTTCGTGACCCTGAGGGAGCTGGTGGAGGAGGTCGGCTCCGCCGACGTCACCAGATACCTGTTCCTCACGAGGCGGGCCGAAGCGCACATGGACTTCGATCTCGAACTGGCTGCGAGGCAGTCCGACGAGAATCCCGTCTATTACGTGCAGTACGCCCATGCGAGGATCTGCGGCATCCTGGGGACTGCGGCGGCCGGCGGGATCGAGCCTCCCGCGGCCCTGTCGGGCTTCGCCGGCAGGCTGTCCGATCCCGCAGAGAGAAAGCTGATCCGCCTGCTGGAGCTGGTCCCGTGCAGGGTCATATCCGCCGCGGATGCGCTCGAGCCGCAACGGATCACGGAGCTTCTGGCAGAGATAGCGACAGCCTTCCATTCGTTCTATCAGAAAATCAGGGTCGTCGATCCGGCCGAGAGGGAGCTCTCGTCGGCGCGGCTGCTTCTGTGCAGGGCTTGCAGGAACGTCATCCGGGACCTGCTGGGCATACTGTCCGTCGAGGCTCCCGAGAGGATGTGACCGAACCAACAACCTGGAGTTCGACATGCCTGTACTCGTAGTTGGCTCCATAGCTCTGGACACCCTAACCACTCCGGCGGGGAAGGTCGAGGAGACGCTCGGCGGCTCAGCGGTGTACTTCTCGCTCGCGGCGAGGGTGTTCGATGCCGTCAGGGTCGTGGGCGTGGTGGGTCCCGACTTCCCGGTTTCCGAGAAGAAGTTTCTCGAGGAGAAGGGCATAGACCTGGGCGGCATGACCACCGGGCAGGGCCCTACCTTCAGGTGGGAGGGGGTCTACGGACCCGACCTGGGCGACGCGAGGACGATCCGCACGGAGCTGGGCGTTTTCGCCGGCTTCTCGCCGAAGCTTCCCGAGCACTTCAGGGGCACGCCCTGCGCCTTCCTCGCCAACATCGATCCCGAGCTTCAGCTGCAGGTCCTGGAGCAGCTCCAGTCCCCCCGCTGGGTCGCGATGGACACGATGAACCTCTGGATAGACAGGCAGAGGGAGAAGCTCGTCGAGGTGTTCGGCAGGGTTGACATCGTGTTTCTCAACGCTTCGGAGGCGCGTCAGCTGACCGGAGAGGACAACCTCTTCAGGGCCGGCGCGTGGGTTCTCGGCAGAGGGCCCAGATTCGTCGTCATCAAGAAAGGCGCGAGCGGTGTGATGGTGCTCGGCGGCCCGCATCCCTTCGTCCTTCCGGCGGTGCCCCTCGAAGACGTGGTCGATCCGACCGGCGCCGGCGACTCCTTCGCCGCGGGGATGCTGGGCTATCTCTCCAGCCTGGGCGGCGGGCTGGATTTCGAGTCTGTCAAGATGGGGCTCGCATGCGGATCGGTCACGGCGAGCTTCGCGGTGAGCGGGTTCGGTGTAGCCGGGCTCAGGGATCTGGGCCGCGAAGCCATTGCGGAGCGCCTGAAGCATTATCTGGCCACCAACCAGCTCCAGGGTGTGCGGCAGTGAGCGGCAGGGACTACAGGAGCTCCGGCGTCGACATCGCCGAGGGAGAAGCGGCCGTCGAGCGGATGAAGTCGTCGGTCCGGAGGACCTACAACCCCCGGGTGCTGTCCGATCTCGGGAGCTTCGGCGGGCTCTTCAGGGCTGATTTCCCAGGAATCCCCCGGCCGGTCCTGGTCGCGAGCACCGACGGCGTAGGTACGAAGCTGAAGGTCGCCTCGATGACCGGTCGCTACGGCACAGTAGGTGCCGACCTGGTCAACCACTGCGTGAACGACATCCTGGTGCAGGGGGCGGAGCCGCTGTTCTTCCTCGACTACATAGCGTGTGGAAGACTGGATGCAGGCGTCGCCGCCACGATAGTGGAGGGCATGGCTTCGGCCTGCAGGACCTGCGGATGCGCGCTCATCGGCGGGGAGACGGCCGAAATGCCGGGCTTCTACGCGCCCGGCGACTATGACGTGGCAGGCACCATCGTGGGCGTGGTGGAGGAGTCGTCCATCGTGGACGGTTCGGGCATCACCCCGGGAATGCGGATCATCGGCCTGGAGTCCAGCGGGCTCCATACGAACGGTTATTCGCTGGCCAGGAAGGTGCTGTTCGATCTGGCCGGACTGACCCCGGACTCCCGCCCCGGCGCCCTCGGAGGCGCCACTGTCGCCGATGCCCTGCTCGAAGTCCACAGGTGCTATCTCGATGCCGTGAGGCCGGTTCTTGAGGAAGGCCTCGCCAGGGGACTCTGCCATGTCACGGGGGGTGGCGTGCCGGGGAACCTGAAGCGGATCCTCCCCCGGGGCTGCGGTGCGGTCATCGAAGAATCATGGCCCGTTCCTCCGCTTTTCACCCTTATCGAGGATCTGGGAGGAATAGCGAGGCGGGAGATGCGCAGGGTGTTCAACATGGGTGCGGGCTTCCTCGTCGTAGTCGACGAGGATTCGGAAGCCCGCTGCTTCGATCTGCTCGCGAACGCGGGCGGGAGGCCGTTCCCCGCCGGATCCATCATCGCCGGCGGCGGGATCGAGTACTCCGGGAAGGAGCCCTGAATGGGCAGGATGCTCGCCGAGGAGCTCGCGGAGAAGGGCGGCGCTTCGATTCTCCTCTGTGTGCTGGACGGTCTGGGCGACATCCCCGTGCCTGCTCTCGGCGGAAGGACCCCGCTCGAGGCCGCACTGACACCGAACCTCGATTCGCTCGCCGCCGAAGGCGCCCTGGGCCAGCATGTCCCCATCGCTCCGGGCATCACTCCCGGAAGCGGTCCTGCTCATCTCGCGCTGTTCGGCTACGATCCCGTCGAGTATTTCGTTGGCAGAGGCATACTCTCCGCCCTCGGGATAGGATTCCCGGTGCGGCCGGGGGATCTGGCGATACGCGCCAACTTCTGCACCATCGGCAGCGGGGGCGAGATAACCGATCGGAGGGCGGGACGCATCCCGACCGGGAAGAACAGGGAGCTGGCCGCGAAGCTCTCCGGGATCTCCGTGAAGGGTGTCGAGGTGTTCGTCGAGACGGAGAAGGAGCACAGGGCCTGCGTGGTGATCAGGGGGGAGGGCCTATCGGAGAAGGTGTCCGATACGGATCCCGGTCACACAGGGGTGCCGCCTCTAGAGCCCAGGGCCCTCGAACCCGGGGCCGAAAGAACGGAGGGCGTGCTCAGGGAGTTCCTGCGCGAGGCCCGCGCAGTCCTCGCCGGGGAGAGTCCGGCGAACGGGATCCTCCTCAGAGGCTATGCGACCCACAGGGCGTTCCCTCCCATGTCCGAAAGATTCCGTGTCAATCCGGCCGCCGCGGCGCTGTACCCGATGTACAGGGGGGTGGCCTCGCTGGCAGGGATGACGTTGCTGGAGTGCGTCACT
>JAAYTY010000166.1 GCA_012523605.1 Candidatus Fermentibacterota bacterium | reverse complement strand
GGCCTTCGAGGGCTAGGGAGCTACCTCTCCCCCTCGAGGACCGGCGTGGGAGTCCTCCTCCCGCATCTGCCGCACGTGCGCAGAAGGTGCTCCCAGACACCTATCTCGGTCTGCCACTGAATCCTCGAAGACGGCGGCCGCGGCATGGCGCATCCGCACGAGGGGCACTTCCATTCGGTGGACCTGCGCACGCGGTTCGCCGATATGGCTTTCTCTATGGTAGCGGCGTACTCCTTCGTCCCCGACTGCAGTGTCAGCTTGAGGGGCGTCATCCCCTCCCGGTTACGGGACCAGACGGCGGCCCCGTTCTCGATGAGGAATTCCACCAGCTTCCCGTTGCCGTGCCTCATGACCGCGTAGTGGAGCGGAGTGTTGCCGAGGGCGTCCTCGGCGTTGATGTCGGCTCCCGCGCCTGCCAGCAGTTCCACCAGCGCCAGCAGCCCGCCGCCGGCGGCAAGGTGCATCGGGGTCGTCCCGCCGGGACCGCAGGCCTGTGGAGAGGCTCCCGCCAGTATCAGCGCCTCGGCGACGGCTGCCTTCTCGCTGACTACGGCCTGGTGGAGCACGGTCTCCCCCTTGGAGCCGACGGGGAAGTTGATGTCGAGGCCGGAGGCGGTGAGGTTCCGGAGGATGACGCCGAAGTCGTCGAAGGGCAGGGAGTCGGCCTCGCAGGCCCTCTGCACGAGAAGGGCCAGGAGCGTCCTGTCGGACCCGCCCCTGTCGCGGGCACCGCCGGAGAGGGCTCTCAGCTTCTTCCAGTCAGGGGAAGGTTCGTTCAGGGCGGCGAGGAACTTCCTTGCATTGCTTCCGAAGAGCGCCAAACCAACCTCCGTGAGCGTGTCGCTGTAGTGGAAGAAGATAACAGGCCCGCACGCGTGCCGCTAGGCTCTGCCCAGCCGGGCCTGGAGTTCGCGCATGGCGGGTTTCGCCGCTTCGTAGCCCAGGCGGGCCAGCTCCGCGGCCCTGTGGAACTCGGCGCCGGTGAACGCGGAGAGGTCGGGGGCGATGAGCAGGTCCGGAGGGTGGGAGGCGTTCCGGGCCGACGCAACCGAGCGATGCAGGATGAGCAGGGAGTTGAGAAGAATGGACGGGAAGGAGGGGCCGGCCTCGCTCCCCCGGTTCGGCCTTCCACCCTCCTGATCGCGCCCCGGCAGGGCGTGGAGCCTCCCGTGCGGCAGCGTCCCGGGGCCTGCGCCCGGATCGGGGATGTAGCTGTTGAGATCCACCGACACCACCACGTCGGCGCCCAGCGCCCGGGCCACCGAAGTGGGGACGGGATCCACGAGGCCCCCGTCCACCAGCCATCTGCCCTCCCTCCTGAAGGGCGGGAAGACGAGCGGTATCGAGATGCTGGCCCGTATGGCGGAAGCGAGACCGCCCCTGGTCATGACCACTTCGTCGCCTGTGGCGAGGTCGGTCGCGACCGCGGCGAAACGGATCTCCATGTCCTCTATGTCCGCAGTGCCGAACCATGACCTTATCAGCCTGTAGAGCATGCGGCCGTCCACCAGGCTCTTCAGAGGGAAGGCGGAATCCACGTAGTCGAATATCCTGGATATGCGCGAAGCCAGGACGACGGGCCAGGCATCGTCGAACCGGCCCGACGCGAGCAGGGCTCCCATCACCGCGCCCATGCTGGTTCCGGCCACGAT
>JAAYTY010000165.1 GCA_012523605.1 Candidatus Fermentibacterota bacterium | reverse complement strand
CCTCTGCACGCCATAGAAATCGAGGAGCTTCCTGTAGCTCCTGAAGGTATTGACGAGCGCTCTGATCGTCTCCTGGGAGAGCTGACCCCTCCTGAATGTGTCGTGTCCGAGGCGGATCGATTTCTGCACCCTCTCGAGGATCCGGATCCCGCCTCCGGCATCGAGTTCCGCGATTTCCATCCTCACCGAGTTGGAACCGGTGTCTATCACGGCCACCGTCTGCGGGTCCGTGGCGAACGAGCATCTCGGATACGCCCTTGGCATTCAGTCCTTCGTGTGTTCGAGCAGTATGCGCAGTTTGCGGCAGAACGCCTCCTCGAGGAGATCGCCCTTGAGGAGCCCGTATCGTTTCTCTTCCTCACCCTCGCCGTGAGGCACCAGGCAGACCAGGGTGATGGTCCGGGCCGTGAAGGAGCAGATAACGCTCCGGACCGCGGAGCAGTGGGTTCTGTCGAGGCCGTCGGACACCCTGAGGATGCCGGCGAGGAGGTCGACTATCCTCCTGTCCCCGGAATCGAGATCGAGATACGCAGGATCCCCGTTCCTCTCGGGCGACTTCCTGTGATACTTCGCAAGGAGCGAGACAATGGTCCTCCCGCGCTCGTCGAGGCCCAGCGTTCCACAGTTCATTATCCTGTCGAAGGCCCTCAGGTGATGCCCCTTCTTTCCTCCATCCAGACCTATGTCATGGAGCGCGGCTCCGCAGTGCAGGAGGAGCCTTTCACCGTGCCCGAGGCCGTGGAGTCCCGCCAGCTGGTCGAATACGAGCAGCGAAAGCCGGGAAACCTGCTCCGGATGTCCGCCGCTGAAGCTGAGGGATTCAGCCAGTGCCTTCACGCCCTTCGGCAGATCTTCGGGTTCAGATGCCGGCTCGCACGGAATCAGGGAACCGTCATTCACCCCGGTTCTCCTCACGGTATCCGGTTCCGCCCTCGAATGCGGGTGCGGAGGCTGCGAGTGCTTTCATGGCGGTCATGAGGGTTCCCGGGAATCCCGATGCCCGCATCGCGAGCCATTCGCGCCGGAGCCTCCCGAAAGCCTTTTTCCTGTCCCGGGATATCCTGTCCTCGAGGAAGCAGATGCCGGGGGTCACCCTTCTGAAGGGGGTGTCGGTCCCGTAGAACCTGACGGTGAACTCCCTCTCCTTGTTCCTGAAGGAGTCCAGCCGGACCGCCCAGACATCGCAGTCGTGCAGTGTGCCGAGGATGTCCTGCAGTCTGCGGAGGCGCGCCCTGTGGGATTCGAGAGGTATGCATGTCAGGCCGTCGAAGGCATTCAGGGTGTACCGGGCTTTCTTTACCGCTATTCTGAATCTGTGGAGAGCCTCCGTATCGTCCTCGTCCTGCAGGGTTTCGTCATACGATACGAGCGGGCCGAGATGCTTCTCGAAGGCCGCAGCCGCCAACGTTTCCAAGCTGGTCGCCGGCTCTGACATGCCGGGCCGACCCAGCCGATCGGAAATCCTGAAAAGCCAGTCGAGTTCACCTGAATCCCTGAATCTCTCGATGTCGGCTTCCATCGCGGGTCTGCGTTTGTCGAGCTTCTGGCACAACCTGAGACGCAATCTGGCCAGCCCCTGCAGGTGCATCCGCGAAAGGCCGCTCTTGTCTAGGGAATCCAGATACTGGATGGCGGCGTCGAGATCGCGCATCCTTCCCAGGCTCCCGAGAAGCGCATCCAGTGATCCGATGCATCTCCGCAGGCGTTTTCCGGGCAGTACTGCGCTGAAGCCCTCCAGCAGGGCGACGGCTCTCCTCAGTGAAACACGTATCCTGTGGACGCCTTCACGGTCGCTGCCGTCTCCCAGTCCGTCGATTGCACAGGCGATTCCGACTGCGGCAGCGCGTATCGACTCCGATACCGCCCTGCCTACCGCGTCGCTCGATCCCGGCGGCTGAGCGGCCGCGATACCGTTTTCGATTTCGTTCATCGCCTGTGCTTAATAGTTTCCAAACGTTATCGTTTCATTAAGAATATGGATTGTTTTCCGCCCGACGGGAAAAGAGGCGAAAGGATCGGACCATGGCCAAGTCATCACCTGTCAAGTGCATCGGCATCCTTACGGCAGGCGGAGACTGCCCGGGTCTGAACCCTGCGATAAGAGCCGTCACGAAGACCGCCCAGTCAGTATTCGGGATGAGGGTCATCGGCATACAGGACGGATTCAGGGGGCTTGTCGAGAACCGCACCGTCCAGATCGAGGATCAGATGGTCAGCGGCATCCTCACCCGCGGAGGCACGATCCTCGGCACGAGCCGTGACAGACCGCACAAGATGACGATGGGCGGAAAGACATTGAACATGATCCCGGCGGCCGTCGAAAACGCACGGAGGCTCCAGATCGACTGCCTTGTCTGTCTCGGCGGCGGCGGCACGCAGAAGAACGCATTGCGTCTCGCCAGGGACGGCGGGATCAGGGTGGTCACTCTTCCGAAGACCATCGACAACGACATCGTGGAAACCGACATCTCCTTCGGCCACGATACCGCAGTGGGAATAGCGACCGAAGCCATAGACAGGCTGCACACTACGGCCACCAGCCATCACAGGATCATCGTATGCGAAACCATGGGCAACAAATCGGGCTGGCTTGCGCTGAGATCCGGCCTGGCGGGAGGGGCCGACGTCATACTGATCCCGGAGATACCCTATGATCTCGGAATCGTAGCTTCCGCGCTCATGGAGCGCCGCAGAACGGGGAAGAAGTTCTCGATCATCGCAGTGGCAGAAGGGGCGAACCCCGGTTCGGACGACGCGGAGGAGCCGTCGGCCGCCGGAGCGGTCGAGAACGGATTCGAAGACAGCGTGGACACGGCTCCGGTCATCAGCCGTCGGATCGGGAACGGTCTCGTGCAGTATCACGAAGTGCAGGAGCCCATAGCGAGCAGGATAGCGAGAGAACTCCAGGAGCTGACCGGTACTGATGCCCGGGTCACGACCCTCGGACACGTTCAGCGCGGGGGCATTCCGAGCGCATTCGACAGGATTCTCTGCACCCAGCTTGGAACCCGCGCCGTCGAGCTGATCGCCGAGGGCAGGTTCAACGTGATGGTCGCCTACCGAAGCGGTGAATGCGTCCCGGTACCCCTCGAAGACGTGGCCGGTCCGGTCAACATGGTTCCCGTCGATCACCCGCTCGTGGAAAGCGCCAGGAAGGTCGGGACCTGCTTCGGTGACTGACACGGTACTGGAGGTCGTGTCTGCCGGGGGGAGCCCTGCGGGGCTGGCCCTGGAACGCCCGAAGCGCCATTTTCGAAACCGGCTGCAAACGGACCGGAAGCGGGAATCCCGGCAGTCCGCTCGACAGCCTGCCTGAAGATCGAAGATCACAAGACCTGGAACCCGAGGAGAATCGATGCACAGGGACAACCTCGAGCGCGGGATACTGGAACTCCGGGAGGAGGTCGTAGCGATGTCCGGGAAGGTCTGCAGGGCCATCCGCGACTCGATCGCCCACCTCGGATCAAGGGATCTGGATGCCGCCGGCCGGCTCGTCGAGGCCGACGAGGAGATCAACCGGATGCGCTACGACATCGAGGAGAAGTGCCTCACGCTCGTAGCCACCCAGCAGCCCGTGGCGGGGGATCTGAGGTCGCTCTTCTCGATACTGGAGATAGCCACCGAGGTGGAGAGGATAGGCGACTATGCAAAGGGCATCGCACGCATCAGCATCGCAATCGGGGGACGACCGCTCCGTCGCCCGATAGTCACCATCCCGATCGCCGCGGACAAGGTGGTTCAGATGCTCGAAGCATCCATGCGCGCCCTGGTGTCCAGCTCGCCCGAGTTCGCGAGGGAGGTGGCCTCGCGCGACAGGGAGATAGACCTCCTGAACGACAGGATTCAGCGCGAAATCCTGACGTTCGTGATGGAGGACCACCGGGAGATAGCCGAAGCGCTCCATCTCAACTGGATCACGCACAATCTCGAGCGCGCGGGCGACCGCATCGTGAACATCTGCGAGCGTATAGTCTTCACCGCCACGGGGGAGTTCCGCGACCTGGACGAGGAGCCGGCCGCCGCGGGCAGCTGATCCCGTTTCCGGAACCCGAACCGGCGGAAACGGCGAGTTCGATCGAAAATCGATCCTGGAGGAAGCATCCGCCCCCGCACTTTACCCGCCGCCCGACTCGCGCTATAACTGACCGACCGGTCAGTCAGCAGGGGGTGTGGGATGTCTTCAGCCCGGGGCAGGGAGAGGATCCTGAAGGTTGCGGAGGATCTCTTCGTGGAGAAGGGATTCGCGGGTGCCTCGATGCACGAGATCGCGGAGAGGGCCGGCATCGCCAAAAGCCTCATATACCATCATTTCCCTTCGAAGAAAGCCCTCTGGCACGAGATAGTGAGGGGATACCACGAAAGGTCGGGCGTGCTGGAGAAGCTCTACGAGACCATTTCGGCCGACGACCCTGCGGCGATCGTTCAGCTCGTGACGGGGCGGAACGGCTTCTTCGAGTTCTTCCGAAAGCATCCGCGACTTGTGAGGCTGTTCACATGGCTCGACCTCGACCCGGAAGCCGAGATCGACTACCCCGAGGAACATCTGAGGCTCAAAGTCCTGGAGCGCATCAGGGAGATGCAGGTCGAGGGCCTGATCAGGTCGGACGTGGAAGCGGGGATCATCCCCGTGATCTTCCTCGCGCTGATGCTCCACTGGTTTTCCGCCAGGCGCTTTCTCGCTCCGTGGATGGCCGGAGGGAGCAGTGGAAAGAGCCTCGACGAGAGGTTCATCACCGGGGCGATGGACATCGTGATGAAAGGGCTGGCCTTCGATGGGAAGATCTGATTCTCCCTCCATCGCGGTCATGCTGGCTGCTCTGCTTGCGGGATGCGGCGGCGGCGGCGGAGAAGTGCGGGAGACCGTCGCGGTCAGGACTCGTGTGATAGAGCCTTCCCCGATCTCACTCACCGTCATAGTGCCCTGCAGGCTGGAGGGTTCCGACGAGGCGGTTCTGAGCGTGTCCACTCCGGCGGCCGTGACCGGGGTGTTCGTGACCGAGGGTGACCATGTTCGCGAGGGGGACCTCCTGGTCACGCTCGAGACCGACGGAATGCACGAGGCCGAGGTGGCCGCCGCCGCAGCCCTCTACTCGGCCGCCGCCGCCGCCGCGGACTATCAGAAGACCCGCCTGGAGAGGACTGCCGCGCTGGTCGAGTCCGGGGCCGTGCCGCAGAGCGAATTCGAGCAGGCTCTGGCCGACGAGAGGTCGGCTTCCGCTTCCGCGGAACTGGCCCGGACGGGATACAGCCGTGCCCTGTCGGAGGCTTCGACCGGCCTTGTCCGGGCGCCGTTCGACGGCACCGTGTCCAGGGTCTGGGCAAGGGTGGGAGATCCCGCTGCCGGCGGGCTGCTAGTTCTGACCGGGGGCGGCGTTCTCGAAACCGAGCTTCTGCTGGCGCCCTCCCGGATCGGAGATCTCCGGCCCGGCCTTCCGGTCCTTCTCGAGACACCCATCTATCCCGGCGAGATCTTCGAGGGGGTCGTCTCGTCCGTCTCGCCCTCGGCCGATCCGCTGTCAGGGCTCGTATCGGCGACGGCGCAGTTCACGGATCCCTCCGGCAGGCTCAGACCCGGGATGGGATGCACGGCCATCGTCGCCCTGCGGACTCTGCCCGATGTCATCGTGGTGCCTCAGTCGGCCCTCGAAAGAACCCCTTCCGGGGAATGGAGGGCCGCTGTCGTGGAGAATGGCGTTGCCCGGTTCAGGGAGGTCCGGCCGGGCATCCGCAGCGGCTTCTCCTGGCAGGTTCTTTCCGGGCTGGAGACCGGTGATACCATTGTGACGATCGGCATCAACAGGATCCACGACGGATCCCGTGTAAGGGAGGCGGGGAGGTGAGCCTTCCGGGACTCGCCGCGAGGCGCAGGGTAGCCTTCCTCATGGTCTATGTACTCATGGCCGGAGCAGGCGCCTTCGGTGCGGCCCGGCTTGGGCTGGACTACCTCCCGAAGGTGGATCTCGGAGTCATCAGCATAGTCACGGCGCTCCCCGGGGCGGGCCCCGAGGAGGTCGAGACCCTTGTGTCGGAGGAATTGGAGAAGGCCGTCGGCGGGATAGAGGATGTAAGCTCCGTGGAATCCGAGAGCAGGGCATCCCTCAGCCTGGTCACGATCGAGCTCGGATCGGGCGCGGACATCGACAAGGCCCTGGAGGACGTAAAGGAGGCGGTGAACCAGTTGCAGCCGACTCTGCCGGGCAACGCCACTGATCCCTACGTCTTCGCCATGGAGAGCAGCATGAAGCCCCTCGTAGTGGCGAGCTTCTCCAGCAGCGCTATGGGTTCGCCGGAACTGCGGAGGCTGGTGGATGACGAGATCCAGCCCGTGCTCAGCCGGGTTCCCGGCGTTGCCAGCGTCGTGGTGTCCGGCGGTGAGGTGCGGCAGGTGAACGTGCTGGTTGATCCCGTTCTGACATGGGAGAGGTCCATCCCCCTGTCTCAGGTGTACGGCGCCCTGGCTGCGGCGGGGGCCGACATGCCCGGCGGCCAGATCGACGACGACGGGATCGAGGTGCCCCTGAGCATGGCCAGCGGATTCCACAGTCTGGGGGAGATCCGTTCCCTGGTCGTGGGGATGCACGGCGGAGTGCCCGTCAGGCTCGCCGACATCGCCGCCGTGGAAGAGGGCTTCGAGGAAAAGACGAACATCTCGACGCTGGACGGCGTGAACACCGTCATCCTTGTCATCAGGAAGAGCGCCGACGCCAATTCGGTGACCACATGCGACAGGATCACGGAGGAGCTTGACCGGATATCCCGTGAGTACGCCGGCATGCTCGATATGGATATCGTCTACAATCAGCGTGATTTCGTCCGGTCCTCCTCCGACTCTCTGGTCCAGAGCGGCATCCTGGCGATGTTCCTTGCCGCCGCAGTGCTGGTGCTTTTCCTGGGCTCTCCCGTCAACGCCGGCATCGTCAGCATCTCCATGCCCCTGTCCTTCGTGACCACCTTCTTCGCCATGTACGCGCTGGGCGTGAACCTCAACATCCTCTCGCTCGCCGGCCTCTCGATCTCGATAGGTATGATCCTGGACAATTCAGTTGTGGTTCTGGAGAACATCCACAGGAGGAGGAGGGGCGGCGAGGGCGTGCTGGAGGCGGCGGAGAAGGGCGCCGGACAGGTAGCGGGCGCCGTGGCCGCCTCCTCGCTGACTACGGTGGCTGTGTTCATTCCAATGCTCTTCGTGCGGGGTCTCACCGGGCAGATCTTCAGGGATCTGTCGCTGACGATCATCAGCGCGCTCTTCATCAGCCTCTTCGTCAGCCTGAGCCTCATCCCTCTCCTTGCCGGGATGTCCGGGCGCCTTGTGAAGACCCACAGGAAGGGTTCGCCTCTTCTGGCCGTACAGAACGGCATAGGCAGGCTCGAGACCGCCTACACGAGAGCCCTGAACTGGTGCGTCACGCACCGGAGGAGGACCGTCCTCTCCACGCTCTCAGTCTTCGTCGTGTCCGCCGTCATCATGAAGCTGCTCCCCACGTCGCTCCTGCCCGACCTCAAGGAGGGCGCGATCACGATCACCGCTTCGGCACCCCCTGGAACCTCCCTCGGGACGACGGACAGCATCGCGGCGGCCCTCGAGGACTCGATAACCGCAGTTTTCGAGCCGGGGGATCTCCTTCACTGCAGAATGGAAGCGGGACGATCCTCCGGCCTGGCGGCGGCATTCGGATCGGATGCGTCGAACAGGCTCGAACTGACGCTGTATCTGGACAGGGAATCGCGCCTGGAAGTCCCGCCGGGAGAGTACATGGACAGGTGCCGTGCAGTCCTCGACGAAGTCCCGGGGCTCTCGTACACCATCTTCGACGGAACGCCCATAGGCACCGGAGATCCCGTCATGATCGCCGTGTACGGGCGCGACCTCGACAGTCTGAGGGCGATGGGCGACCGGCTGGTCGGCGCCCTGTCCGGGATCCGGGGCACGGTGGACCACGCTTCATCGCTGGACGAATGGGTCGATCAGGTCGAGTTCGTCCCGGACCCTGCGGTCCTCTCGCAGCGAGGCAGGAGCCCTGCCGCCATAGCCTCGGAGGTGACCATCGGCGTGATGGGGCTGGATGCCTCGACCTTCTACGAGTCGGGGCGGACAATGGACGTGCACCTGTCCTTCCCGGAGAGGAGCGTCTCCACTGTCGAAAGGGTCATGGGTCTGCCCGTTTTCGGAGCGCCGCTCGAGAGCTGGGGCTCCTTCGAGTTCCGGCGGGTTCCGCAGATGATATGGCATCGCGACAGGAGCAGAGCCGTGCTGGTAACGTGCGGAATAGAGGGAAGACCCCTGGGGGATGTCGGAAGGGACATCCAAGCCATGATGGATACCATGGATCTCGGAAACGCACGCTGGGAGCTCCTGGGCGACATACCCGAGCAGAAGGAATCATTCGCCAGCATGACCGTCGCCATCCTGGTCGCCGCCGTCCTCGTGTTCATGGTGATGGCGGCCCAGTTCGAGTCGCTCCTCGAACCCTTCCTCCTTATCTTCTCGATCCCCATGGGTCTCATCGGGGTGGCGGCCGTGCACCTCGTCACCGGCGCCACCATAGGTCTCACTTCGCTCATCGGAATCCTGATGCTCGCCGGCATCGTAGTGAACAACGGGATCGTTCTGGTGGACTTCGCCAATCAGTTGAGGCGTCTGGAGGGCATGCCGCCGCAGGCGGCGGTGGTGGAGGCCGGCCGGAGAAGAATGAGGCCGATTCTGATGACCGCGACGACGACCGTTCTGGCCCTGCTCCCGCTCGCCCTTTCTACGGGAGGGAACTCGAACCTGTGGGCGCCCATGGCGACGACCGTCATCGGCGGAATGATCGCCGCAACGCCTCTCACCCTCCTGGTTCTGCCGACGATGTACGCAGGCATGATGGGCCGGAAGAAAGGGGGCGAGTGATGGGGAGGATCGAGCTGGCGGCCCTCCTGTGCGCTGCTGCGGCCTGCGGTGGAGGGTCCGGCGGCCGTTCGGAGCCCGGTGGCGCGGCACTGCTCGATCCGCCTTCCGGGACGAAAGACACCATCAGTGTCAGCGCCAGGCTGGAAGCCTCCCGGGAGGCTCTCCTCTTCGGAAGCGGAAGGGTGGAGGTCGTTCTCGTGGAGGAGGGTGACAGCGTAATCGCCGGGCAGGTTCTCGTGTCGCTTTCGGGGGACAGGTTGGCGGAGGGTGCCGTGGCGTCGGGCGCCCGGACGGAGGAGGCCGCCGGGATAGCCGCCGAGAACTCGAGGCTCGACTACCGCAGGTGCCTGAGTCTCTACGAAGCCGGTGCGATCAGCGAGCTGGATCTCGAGGGGGCGCGCATCGCCATGGAAGCCGCCGAGGCGGCGTACGCGGCGGCCAGGGCGGGTCTGTCGGGCGCCGTGTCGGGGAGGAACGCGTATGTCGTTCAGGCGCCTTTCGATGGAGTGGTGGGAAGGGTGTGGGCCGGAAAGGGTATGACGTGCGGCGCAGAACCTCTCCTGATGCTCACGGGGGGAGACGGCTTCGTAGCGAGGGTGCTCCTGCCGGAGTACGCGCTGGGATCCATTGAGCCGGGCATGGAGGCGTGGTTCGAGACGACGGCGGTTCCGGGTGAGAGGTTCCCCGGTACTGTTTCTTCTGTGTCCCCGGGCATCGATCCGGTAACATGCCTTCTTCCCGCGACGGTATCGGTTTCCGATCCCGGCGGCCGGCTCGTGCCCGGCCTCTACGGAACCGTGAGCATCCTGCCCGGCCGATCGGGGTCAGGCCGATCGGGGTCAGGGTAAAGTATGTAAAGTAACTGTTTGAGTAATCTTGGCATCATAAGAAACTGCAACAACTTGAAATGTTTCGATAACGTCAGCGTATCAACTCAAAAATATCTCGTATATTTATAAAATACAATGATAATACAAACATGAACTTCAGCTACTTTCCATTCGCCGTCCTGATCCGTCTCCACGGGATCATGCACGAGTAACGGTGCAATGGCATTCGTGGACGGCTTCCGTCCACGATACCGGTTTCGTTCCTTTGCGTCCGGGACTGCCAGTTTCATTTCCAATACTGACTCGATAGAATGAAACTGGCCCTGCGGCCGGATGATCGGCCACAGTCCGCGCGTCGCATTTGGTTACTCTGTGGATTCAGCCGGCGCGGCTGGTCCGGGGGGACCGCTTATCCCCGTGGAACCGCCTTCCGCAGGTTCGCGGTGCGAACCTGCTGTCGGGGCGTTGCTCCGCCGGGGGCGGAGCAACGGTGGCGGAGGACCGGGGATTCGAACCCCGATGGGCATAGCCCGGCGGATTTCAAGTCCGCTGCCTTACCGTTAGACTAGTCCTCCACCTCGGTCGAATGTAGTTTTCACCCCTGAAAGGGTCAAATGGAAGGCATGGGAGGTGAATCATGCTCGAATGCGAGCTCAAGTTCCGCATCGAAGACCTCCAGGGCCTTGCCTCGCGCCTCGAGGGAATGGGCGTCGTCCTCTCCGTTCCCGCCCACGAGGAAAACCGAATCATGGACCTGCCGGATGGATCCCTGTCCAACAGGCACGTTCTTCTCCGCGTCAGGAGCACTGAAGACAGGACGATACTCACCGTGAAAGCTCCAGCCCCGTCCCCGGGCATGAAGATCCGCCGGGAGCTCGAAGCGGAGGTCTCGTGCCCGCCTTCACAGCTCATCGAGATGCTTTCGGTGCTCGGATTCTCCGTCTCGCGGGAGTATTCGAAAACACGCCGGAAAGGCGTCCTAGGGGAGGCCGTTCTGTGCCTGGACAGCCTGTGGTTCGGAGAATTCCTGGAGATCGAAGCCAGGACACCGGAGGCGGTGGAAGAGGCGGTCGCCTCGCTGGGTCTCGATCGCTCTGCGGGACTCTCCGAAACCTATATCGAACTCGAGAGAAAGGCTCTGGAGGATCGTGACGCCTGAACTTTCGGGCAGGAGGGGGATACTCCCGGCCTCAGCGGCTTTCTTCGCGATCCTCGCGGCCGCCGCACTCGTGTCGCCCCGGGGCTTCTGGATAATGGACGAAGCCTTCGGCTTCCTGCAGGTGGCGGGCCTGGAGTCGGGAGGGTTCCGGCTTCCCCCAGCAATTCCCTATCCCGGGGCCGAGCTGCTCGGACCTCACGCCTCTTCGCTGAGGCCCCTTCCCTATCATTTCGGCAGCATGAGCGGCGGCTCGCTCTACTGCCAGTATTCACCGCTGTTCGCCATACTGTCGGTCCCCGGCCATCTCGCGCTGGGCCGGCCCGGCATCCTTCTCGTCCCCGCGATCTCCTGCCTTATCCTTGCGCTTTTCGCCGCCCCTCTGCTCGAGGAAAGGGGATTCGGCAGGATCCCGTCCCTGTCTCTCGTTTTTTTCGGGACGCCTGTTCTCTTCTACGGACTCTGCGGCTGGTCCCACGCCACTGCGCTCGCCCTGTGCGCAGCAGCATGGGCCGCCTTCCGCAGGTCTGAGGGCTCGGCGGGGTTGATCGTGCCCTTCCTGCTGGTTCTCTGCGCATCGCTTCTGAGGGAGGAATGCCTCGCCTTTCTGCCGGTACTGGCCTTCGCAGGCGGCAGAAAGCGCATTGCAGTTTCCTTCGCCGCGCTCGCGCTGTCCGCGCTGGCCTTCGTGTCGGCACAGAGGCTCCTCACGGGAAGCTGGCTCGGGACGCATCTCGCCTCCAGCGGCTCGGAACAGGCTGTCTATGGCTTCTCGGGACTGGGTTTCTTCGAGAGGAAGCTGTTCGTCTTCCGAACGACTCTGCTCTCGTGCATCCCGGGCGCCGGCCCGGTGCTCCAGTCGGCGGCGGGGCTTATCCTCTGGGCAGTCTGGGCGATGTCCCGCGGCGGGGGAAGGAAGGCCGCCATCCTTTCGGCCTCGGGCTGTCTGGCGTCCGCCGCCCTCTGCGTCTCGGGCGCCCGGGGCGGCTTTCCCCTGCTGGCCGTCATGGAGCTGAAACACCCCCTCGTAGTGATCCCCGCACTGTGGCTCGCCGGCAAGCCGGACGGGAGATGGGTCGCACCCGCCGCCGTCCTTGCCGCGCTCGTTCTCTCGATGGAGCCCATGCATGCGCAGGACGCAGCCTGGGGCAGCAGGCTTCTTCTCGCTCCGCTGATCATGCTGGCGATGGTCTCCGCCAGACCGCCTCGCACGATTGTCCCAGTATCGGTCGCCTGCCTTGCCGCCACCGCCGTGTCGCTCGGATTCCTTGCCGCGAAGAGGGAGCGTTCCGGAAGGCTCGTCGAGGAGGCCGGCAGGCTGGGAGGCGCGGTCGTCGCAACCTCCTGGGAGCTTCCCGGGGAATTCGCAGAACTCCAGGCGGAGGGAGCGCCCGTCGTTTTCGCCGACAGCACTGCGGAGTTCGCGCTCGCTCTCACGGCGCTCGGCCCTCTCCACCCCGTGGTGGCCTCCCCCGCGGAGGATCTGGTCGTGGTCACGGGAGCCGCGCGAGCTGCGGGAATCATCCTTGTTCCAGCGGTCTCCATAAGATTCGATCCAGCGCTCGAGGCAGTGCTCCTCGTCCCGGCCGGAGCCCCGGTTGCAGATCCCGCCCCGTGAATCGGACCGCCGCAGGCTGGCGCTAAGCGTAATCGCCTGCAGCGTGGTCAGCCTTCCGTTCGCGCTCGCCGGCCTGCGCTACTCGATCCTGATCCCCTTCGCATGGATCATGGGATGGCTTGAGTATCGGGCCTGGAAGCGGAGGCGGGAGGCCCGCAGGGCCGCGGCAGAGAGCGGGCCCGGCGAGGGGGTGGAGGTCGAGATGCCGAACGTGTCTCCGCTCTACGCATCCCTGAGCGAGGAGGATGCCGCGCACTTCAGGAGCCTCGCCGCCGTTTTCCTGAACGAGCATCCCGTTACTGCCATCGCCGGTGCGGAGGTATCCGATAGGACGAAAGCGATCGTGGCCGCCGCTGCCGTGACGCTTCTCTGGGGACGGCCCGAATGGGAATACCCGGCATTCGGCGAGGTGCTGATCTATCCGGGCATCTTCTCGGACGACGGTAGCTTCAGGCTTGTGAGAAACAGGGGTGAGCGCGGAGTGCTGGGCATGGCTCACGGACTGGGCGTCGTCATCCTTTCGCTACCCCACCTGGAGGGCTCTCCGGGGCTTTCGCTCGCCCTGCACGAACTTGCCCACATTCTCGACGGGCCGAGGGAGACCGATGGAATACCCTCTCAGATGACGAAGGCCGAAAAACAGGAATGGGCCGCGGTGATGGAGGCCGAGACAGGCAAGGGGCTGCCCGGCAGGGAGGACCTGCCCAGGCATTCGGAGGAGCGTCCCGCCGAGTTCTTCGCCGAGGCGGCCGACATGTTCTTCACGAGGCCGGCCCTCCTCGCCTCGCGGCGCCCGGCTCTCTATGACGCCCTCGTGAAGGTCTTCAGACAGGATCCCTCTTCCTGCCGGAGGATCCAGGAGTCTCCAGAGGCACCCCCTGCCTGCAGAGAGGACACTCCTCCGCCGGCCAGCTCTCCGCCGCAGACCTGAGCAGAGCCCTGCAGGGAATCCCAGGCGCAAGGCCTCCCGATGTCCTGTCTACGAGGATGCCCGCGGCCACGACATCAGCACCCCCCTGCCGCAGGGCCTCGATTGATTCGGAAATGCTGCCGCCGGTGGTGGCGACATCCTCCACCAGAAGCACCCGTGATCCCGGCTTCAGCAATGTGAAGCCCGGCCTGACGGTCATCCTGCCGTCCTCGCCACGCTGAAGGAATGCGAAGGGCCGGCCCGAAGCGAGCGCCGTGGCGAAGCCGAACACTATCGCGCCGTATGCCGGAGAGCAGACGATGTCTATGGATCCGGCCATCGAGGCGAACT
>JAAYTY010000164.1 GCA_012523605.1 Candidatus Fermentibacterota bacterium | reverse complement strand
GATTCCGTCGTCATCAGCGGCAACCCGGCGCCGGGGGCGAGGATCGAGGTGTTCGACGCTTCGGGACGCGTCGTTAGGGATGACCAGTTCGACGGCAGTTACGTGCTGTCGGGCGAGGGGCTTTCCAGCGGCGCGTACATCGTGCGGGTCACCGGCGGCGCGGCCGGAGTCCTGCGCCTGGTCAAGCTGTAAGCTATAGCGGAAGAACCCTTGCATGCGGCCGTTCCGTTCACCGGGACGGCCGCTCAACGTCTGCCGCTCCGCGCCCCAGACCTGTCCGAAGAAGAGGCATGAAGTCCCTTCCGGCCGCAACTATCCCCTCCGAAGCCTGGATCCAGGGTGTGCCGTCCCAGGATTCGGCTGTTCCCCCCGCCTCACGGACCAGCAGAACACCGGCCGCCATGTCCCAGGGTCTGAGATGCTCCTCCCAGAAGCCGTCGAGCCTGCCGCATGCGACATAGGCGAGATCCAGGGCCGCCGAACCGCTGCGCCTTATTCCCCGGGCGCGTCCGAGGAAGTAAACGAGCGGTTTCATGTCGAATCCCAGATCCTGCGGGGTGCGCGAATAGGGAAAGCCGGTGGCCAGCAGGGCATTCTCCACGAGTCCGACCGAACTGCACGATATGGACGCGCCGTTCATCGTAGCGCCTTTACCGGCCGCGGCAGAGAACGTCTCGCCGCGACCTGGATCGTGCACGCAGGCGACCTCGATCCCGTCCGGGCCCAGCAGGGCCGCAGACACCGACCAGACCGGATACCCGTGGGCGTAGTTGTTAGTGCCATCCAGGGGGTCCACCAGCCAGACGGGCGGATCCGGCAGGGCTCCGCATCCCTCCTCTCCCAGGAAGGAAACATCCGGCAGAAGCCTGCAGAGCCTGTCCTCGAGCAAGGCCTGGCTGGCGAGATCCGCTTCCGTGACCAGTTCGTGCCCGCCCTTCGATTCCGCCCTCGGCCGGGAGCGCGCCATCGATAGCAGGAGCGCCCCGGCCTCCTCGCAAGCAAGTGCGAGACCGCGTGAGAGCTCGAGCGGATCGGTGATCATCGCCGGTGAAGGCCTCGGTCTTTACCCGCCGCCCGGGATGGGACATCTTGGCTCCTCCGGCGCGATTCACGAGGAGGACGCTTCATGGAATCATCCGGGAGAGCGCTTTCCAGAGTCTGGGCGATCGCGGGAATCGTTCTTGGCGCCGCGGCGGCGCTGTCGGGCATTGTTCTGATAACCCTCTCCGCCGCGTACGGATCCGTTTTCTCCGAAACGGCGCGCGGTGCTGCGGAAGGGCTGTCGGGGGCACAGGGCTTCCTGTCGGCCCTGACGGAGGATTTCGGCGCCTCCTCGTCGATCCTCTCCAGGGCAGCCGAAACCGCCAGGCTCACGAGCGATGCGGTGGACGCCACCCGAGAGGTCATCGGCTCGACCGGAACGACTCTGGAAAACCTCGTGGAAGCGAGCCGCGGCGCAGCCGGCGACATCTCCGAGCTGGCCGCCGTTCTGGCGATGCTCCGCCAGGGGCTCTTCTCGCAAACGAGTTCCGACCTGCTGGCTGCGGCCGATGCCGGCGAACAGGCGCTGGAAGGAATGGACAGACTCTCGGGGAAGCTCGAAGCGGCGTCGTCGGCCATCGACTCGGTGGCTCTCACGATGGATTCCCTGATCGCCGGGCTCGACAGAACGAGGGATGCTCTGGCAGAGGCCGAGTCCGGTATCGAATCCCTTCGCGACTTCTCGGAGAGAATCGCCGAAGGGCATGTTGCGACTGCGGCGGGCGTCTTCGCGGGGGTGCTGCTCGTCTTCTTCGGGCTGCAGCAGATCTTCGCGGCCGCCGGACTCGCAGGCATCAGCGGGGCGTCCCGCCGCGGCGGGTGAGCGTGGCCAGGGCGGCCAGACTGCCGATGCGGCGTGGATCGTCATCCTCCGGCAGGGCCAGCGATTCCAGTTCCCTCTCGTCAGCCGGGATCCTTCCCAGCCTCAACAGTGTGTTCGTCTCCCGGTGGCGTATCGCCAGGTTCATCCAGTTGTACTGGCACGGGTGCATTCTGCCGATGGACGACAGATCGTCGAACAGCGCGCACACATCCGATACGGGATTTCCCGTCGTCTCGAACGGATGGAGTTCGATTCTGTATCGCAGCCCCGGGAGCGCGTGGTTCAGAGCCGTCAGCAGACAGCAGCCCGTGGCGGCGGCAAGCCTGAACGGCGTGGCCGAGGCCAGAACCGGGACGCCGAAGCTCGATACGGCAATCCCTCTGGGTCCGCCGTAGGCGGTGGGGGCTATCTGCACTATATCGCCAGCCTCCAGCGTCCTGTACATCCAGCGCGGGTTCTCGTCCGGGAAGGCAACGTGGTGAAGCCGCATGCTGGTTTCGAGCCTGGTTCTCCTCACCCTTTCCGGTGCGCCCGAATAGTCGGCGGAGACGACGTGAACCGAATAGCCGGACAGAGCCAGAAGGATATGGAGGGTTCTCTCGTCGCCGAAGTGGGGCGCCAGAAGGACAACCCCCCTCCGCCTGGCGAGAGCCTCTTCGAGAAGATCCCTTCCCGACCATTCTACACGGCGCCGCCCGGGGCTCCCTGAGAGATCCCCGGCAAGGTAGAGCCCCAGCATCGCCCTCTGGTGGACCACCCAGTAGCCCCGGAGGACGGATTCTCTCTCCTTCGGTGAGAGTTCGGGGAGGATTCTCTCGAGATGCCCCAGGTAGATCCTTCGCCTCCCGGAAGAGGTCGAGTCCTCGAGAAACCGCACGAACCCGAGCATCCTTGCGAGAGTCTCCGGTGAGAGCCTGCCCCAGGAGCGCGCCAAAGCGCCGGTCAGAGCATAGTACGCCGACCTCGCCGGCCCTGCTGCTGCAGCCTTCCCGTTGTCAGCCATTCCGGACTTCCATGCAGGGAGTATAATACTCCCGGAGGTGCATTCTGGGAGTTCTGCAGGCGGCATTGGCAATCCTGGCCCTCGCGGGCGGCTCCTTCGGCCTTGTGCACGAGACGCTGGATATCCCGGTCGGGAGCTACAGGTTCGTGCAGTTCTGCGTTGACCAGGCGCAGGCCGAGGACACCCGCATCCAGGGCTCTCTGGGGATCTCTCCCGACACGCTGGATCTGGAACTGATGCTCTTCCACATCGACGACTTCAACCGCTGGGCCGTCGATGAGGGCGAGGTGGACACCCTCTTCTACATCCGCCACTCCTCCGGCGGGGTGCTGGTACCGATCGAGGGCTTCGGCGACATGGTTCTCGTGATGAGCAACAGAGGCAACTACTCTCCGGCGTCCGTCAGGGCGGACCTGGATCTGGCCTTCACCGGTGCGGGAGTGATGTACAATCCGCTCCAGACGGCTCTGCGGATCGTAGTCGCGATGCTGGGCCTCGCGGTGCTGATCGCGGTGATCCTGAGCGCGGTTCGAGTGACGAGCCGAAGAGGCAGGAGAACAGTCGGATAGACCTGAACAGATTGACATCCTTCATCATCCCGGCTAATATCCCCCTCTCCGGGAGGGAATGATGCTTATATCGACGAGGAGCAGGTACGGGCTGAGGGCTCTGGCCGAGATGGTGCGTCACGGGGCCGACAAGCCGGTCAGCCTGGCCGGGCTCGCGGCCAGCGAGGAAGTCTCCACGCGCTATCTCGAACAGATATTCTCGAAGCTCAGGGCCAGGGGAATAGTAAAGGGCAGGAGGGGTCCTGGAGGGGGCTATACCCTGACCCGGCCCCCTTCCGAGATCAGGCTCTTCGACGTGATATGCGCGCTGGAGAGCGGCATGTTCACCCCGAGCTGCATAGACGATCTGCCGGGGATGCCTCCGCGCAGTAAGGCGGCGGCGCCGTGCGGCAGGATCCGCGACTGCGTCACGAGGAGCCTCTGGCTCGCGATGAGGGACTCCTGCGCGGGCCTTCTCATGAGGAATACGCTGGAGGACCTCGTCAGGGGCTCGATCAGGAAGGCGTGACCATGTGGAAGTATTCCGAGAAGCTGATGGACCACTTCACCAATCCCAGGAACGTCGGCACCCTTGAGAACGCAGACGGCCATGCCGACGTGGGCTCCCCCGTATGCGGCGACGCGATGACGCTCGACATCATGGTTGATGACGAGGGCCGGATTTCCGATATCAGATTCCGCACCTTCGGATGCGCCGGTGCGATCGCCTCCGCATCCGCCCTAACCGAGATGGCGAAGGGCAGGACCGTCGAGGAGGCGCTGGAGATAAGGAACCGTGAAATCGCCGACTATCTCGGAGGAATGCCCGAGGAGAAGTACCACTGTTCGGTCATGGGGCACGAGGCGCTGCATGCCGCCATCGCCGATTTCAGGAGGAAATCCGCCGATGTGCAGGAGGCTGCCATGGCTGTCGCTTCCTCTCCTCCGCCTGCGGTTTCGGCACTGCTCGCCGGCTCCGCGCTGGGCGTCGAATCAGTGAAGCCCTCGAGAGTCGTGTTCAGGGTCCCCTCCGCCGATGCTTCCACTCTCCGCGCAGAACTGGAATCCGCAATGGAAGCGAGACTGGGCAGGCGCGTGGAGGTCGAGCTGAAGCCGTGAAGGCCTACCTGGACAACAACGCCACAACGATGCCGGCCCCCGAGGTCGTGGACGCCATGATGCCCTACCTCGGCGCGGAATATGGGAATCCCTCGAGTTTCCACACCTTCGGGAGCTCCGTCATGCCGGCTTTGGAGAGTGCCCGTGCATCCGTAGCCGCCCTCATCGGCGCTTCCGACGCATCCCGTGTGTTCTTCACCAGCGGCGGCACCGAGAGCGACAACTGGGCTCTCAAGAGCGGCTGCTCCATAGATCCGGGGCGCCCCGGCATCGTGACCACGACTGTGGAGCATCCCGCGGTTCTCGAAACGGCGAGACACCTCGGCGAGACGGGACATCCGGTGGGACTGGCCGCCGTCACGCCGGAGGGAAGTCTGGACCTCGACAGCTACCGGCTCCTGCTGGGCCCCTCCGTCGGCGTGGCCTCGGTCATGGCCGCCAACAACGAGACGGGGGTTCTGATGCCTCTGGCCGAGGCCGCCTCCCTCGCCCGCGCCGAGGGGGTGCTGTTCCACACCGATGCGGTGCAGGCGGTGGGCAAGATCCCCATAGACGTGGATCGCATGGGTATAGACATGCTGAGCCTCTCCGGTCACAAGTTGCACGGCCCCAAGGGAGTGGGCGCACTCTTCGTCAGGGCCGGGATCGCCCTGCCGCCCTTCATGCACGGCGGGCATCACGAGGGCGGCATGCGGGCCGGTACTTACAACGTGCCCGGCATCGTCGGCCTGGGAAGGGCCGCCGAACTCGCCCTCGAAGCCATGGAGGAGGAGCGTGCGGTCGTAACCGCTCTTCGCGAAAGGCTCGAGCAGGGGATACTCGCGACATGTCCCGGGGCCATGATAACGAGCGGTGCGGCCCCGCGGCTCCCGAACACGGTCAACATCATCTTCCGCGGCGTGGAGAGCGAGTCGATCCTCACCCTGCTGGACATGCAGGGGATCAGCGCATCCTCGGGATCGGCCTGCAGCACCGGAAGCCGTGATCCAAGCCATGTGCTGCTCGCGATGGACGTCGACAGGAACTGCGCCAACAGCGCCATAAGGTTCAGCCTCAGCAGGTACACGACCGCCGCCGAGATAGATTTCGTCCTCGAGGTCCTGCCCGGCATCATAGCCAGGCTGAGGAGCATCTCCCCCTACGCCTAGATCCCGTCCGGGAGCGCTCCCGCGCCGAGCGTGACCGCCGCCCCCGCCTGAGCCCGGAAACCCTCGGGGTCGTCCATGTCCGCGCATGCCGAAAGGTGCAGGACCAGACGCTCCCGCGGGAAGCAGACTAGGCCCGCCCCCGCGGTCAGGCTTCCGTCGGTGTCGGCCGTGAGCACGGCGGTTGTCTCTACCTGCCAGGAAAGGAAACTGGACAGGCCCAGGTCCAGCCCGGCTCCGTCCCTCAGGCGGGCGTCGAAGGGATCGTCGCCGCCGCACAGGTAGTACTCCCCGGCGATGCTGAGACGGAAGAGCCTGTAAGTGGTTGACGTGACGATCCCGGCGCCCAGCCTGGACCCGCCGTCACGGCCGGCCGCTCCGGAGGGGATCTGCATCGTGCCTGTGAGAGCCAGGGCGGTGCCGTCCCGCACCGATTCGTACAGGAACTTGGCGCTCAGCCGGAGGTCGCCTGTGCGCTCGTCGAAGCCCCAGGCATCGTCGGAAATGTACACCGGAATGGATGCCGCCGCTTCCATCCCTTCGGCGATGCCGTAGCAGACCGATACCGGGGCCGACCATGCGGTCCCTCCCGCTACCGGAAGGTCGGCGCGCCCCGACAGGCCTATGCGCAGCATGCCCTCTGGCACGAAATCCGTCGTTTCGAACATCTGGGTTCCCGACAGACCGGAAAGAGCGGGGGCGCAGGGGGGAATCTCGTCACCCTGGCCGCAGACAGCCAGCATCAGGAGCGGAATGATCATGTCGGGCATCTGAACCTCCGGCGTTGCTGTTGACCCGGACGGAAGATAGCCTGAGAATTGAGGCTGTGCCACGATAGCGCAGGCACTGCCGTCCGGAGGACAGGAATTGAAGGCGTCGGCTTTTCTCGCCTTGCTCATCTCCGTGGCGATCGCCGGAGGGCTGGTGATCGTCGCGGTCAAGTCGCCTCCCCCGCGCCCGGCCGAGGCCGGCCCGCAGGGGGAACCGCCGGACATAGAGACTCTCTGCGGCAGGGTGGCTCTGGGCGGCATGCCTCGAGTCCAGGTGAGGGGCGACACCACTGTCCTTGTGATGGACCTGGACGGTCGCCTCTTCTCGATGACCCAGGCCAACCTGTACCTGACGAGGGCGCTTCGCTCATCCGGATGCCCCCGCTTTTCCACTGCGGCCAGGCCCGACGGCGGGCTCTCGTTCCTTGCGGCGTATCCCGACGGAAGGCCTCTGAGGCTCGAGCTGAAACCCACCAGCTCCGAGTGAGCCTTCTCTCGTTGACACAAGCTGTTCCGCGCGGTATTCATCCCGTTCCATAACGGGGTCCGGGCGTCTGCCCGGGCACATCGGTTCCCATCCCGGTGGCCGGAGCCCCGCCACCCTGCCGAACGGCACGAGGGCGGCCGGAGTTCCGACAGGAGGTTCTGCCGCACATGAAGCGATCATCGGTCAACTGGCGTCTCTGGGGCTCCCTCGGGCTCTTCGTCCTGGGCCTGGTCATGGTGTGGCCCACGTTCCAGTGGTTCTCCCTGCCCGAGATCGAGCGCGACAGGGCCGAGGCCAGCGTACAGCCCGAGACCTCGAACCCGCACTACCGCGCTCTCCTCGAGGAGATGCGTCAGGAGGGCGGGGAGGCCATGCTGGCCGACTACCGCGAACTCTACAGGACCAGCCTGGGAACAATAAGGCTCGGCCTCGATCTCCAGGGCGGGATGTATCTCGCCTATACCATAGAGCCCGGACCCGGCATGGAGCCTTCCGAGGCGCTGGACCAGGCCCTGGAGGTCATTCGTAACAGGGTGGACGAGTTCGGGGTCTCGGAGCCCTCGATAACCAGGCAGTGCGACGATCGCATCGTGGTCCAGCTGCCGGGCGTGCGCGACCCCGCCAGGGCTCGCGCCATAGTCGAGAAGCAGGCCCTGCTGGAGTTCAAGCTCGTCGCGTATCCCAATGCCGAGACCAGCCTGATCTCCACCGTCCAGGCCATCGCCGAGATCGACCGTCATCTGGCGTCGGTCCAGGCTTCCGCTCCCGACTCACTGCAGGCGGCCGACTCCCTCATCCCCGCAGGCAATCTGCAACCTCCCGCGTCGCAGACGGCCGGCATCGAGGGCGGAGCTGTCGAGCTCCCCATGCCGGAGCAGACGGAGACATCCCTTTCCGGGCTGTTCGAGGCTGCGGACGAGATCGTCGCGGGCAAGCTGAGCATCTCTCCAGGTGACTGGATAGTGAGGTCCGGCGAGCAGTTCGACCGGCTGTCCGAGATCATCACGCGCCCGGGGGTGGACTCGATCCTCGCTTCCCGCAATCTGCAGTTCGCCTTCGGCCGCGAGACCGACACCCCGTCAGGCACGTTCCGTTCCGCCTTCCTCGTCCCGCGCGACGTGACGCGAGGCTGGGACCAGGCCGTGGGCGTCGAGCGCCCATACTACTCGCTGACCGGAGCGTCGCTGACGAACGTCATCGTGCGGATGGGCGACTCGCAGACCCTCAGCACGTCCCCCTACCTGATACTGGAGTTCGACCATGAGGGCTCCGCCAACTGGGCGCGCATAACGGGCGAGAACGTGGACGAGAGGGTGAGCATCATCCTCGACGGCACGGTCTATTCCGTTGCCACTATTCGCGAGCGCATCACCGGAACGAGCACGAGGCTCTCGGGCGGATTCGATCTGGAGGAGGCGAGGGACCTCAGGCTGGTGCTCAAGGCCGGCTCCCTCCCGGCGAGGCTCGTGATCGCCGAGGAGCAGACCATAGGCCCCAGCCTCGGCAGGCTCGCATTGAACAGGGGCATGATCGCCGGAATCGTGGGCTTCGCGATCGTGGCTCTCTTCATGATAGCCTACTACTCCGCCGGCGGGGTCATCGCCACTCTCGGGCTCCTCTTGAACATGCTGCTGATCTTCGCCGTGCTCTGCTTCCCCGGGCCTCTGGCCAGGCTTGGAGTGGGCGGGCTGGGCGCCACCCTCACCCTGCCGGGCATCGCGGGCATCGTGCTTACGATAGGAATGGCCGTTGACGCCAACGTGCTGATCTTCGAGCGGATACGCGAGGAGCGCCGCAGCGGCAAGGGGATCAGGGCCGCCGTCGAGACCGGTTTCTCGAGGGCCTTCACGACGATCCTCGACTCGAACTTGACGACGCTCATAACCGCGCTGGTGCTCTACCGGTTCGGAACCGGTCCGATAAGAGGCTTCGCGGTGACGCTCTCCATAGGCATCCTCGCCAGCCTGTTCTGCTCGCTGGTATTCGGGAGGTCGCTGTTCGACCTGCTGCTCAGGAGCCCGAAGAGGTCCGACATCCACCTGGGGGTCATGAAGTTCTTCCACGAGTCCAGGATCCCGTTCGTGGCCATCAAGAACAGGGCATACCTCGTCAGCCTCGCCGTCATCCTGGCGGGCCTGGTCGCCTTCGCCCTGCGCGGGGGCTTCGTGATGTCCATCGACTTCACGGGCGGCCTGGAGACCAGCATAGTGAACACGGAAACCCAGGGAATCTCCGAACTCAGGCGCGAATTGATCAACGCCGGCCTTCAGAACGTTCAGGTGCAGGAGCTGGAGGACTATGCCGGCGAGGGCAGGGCCTTCGTCGTGCGGACCACCACCAGCGAAACCGAGACGGTGAACGCAGCCCTGGAGGAGACGGGATGCTCTCCGCTCTCGGGCGAGGCCGAGGGGCTTGCCCAGATCAAGCAGATCGGCCCCAGGGTCGGTTCCGAGCTGAGGAGCAAGGCCTTCAGCGCCGTTCTGCTCTCATGGGCGGCCATCATCATCTACATCTGGTATCGCTTCCAGCTCAAGTGGGGTTTCGCCGCCGTGCTCGCGCTGGTGCACGACACGCTGGTCACGCTGGGCTTCATAGCGGTCATGAGGATCGAAATCTCCCTCACGATCATCGCCGCGGTGCTGACCATCATCGGCTACTCGATCAACGACACCATCGTCGTGTTCGACAGGATAAGGGAGAACCGCAGGCTGAGGAAGGGCCGCACCTTCGAGGAGACCGTGGATATAAGCGTCAACGAGACCATGAGCAGGACGATCCTCACGGTGCTGACCACGTTCCTGGCCGTGATGTGCCTCTTCATCTTCGGCGAGGGCGAGATAGCCGACTTCGCTATCACGATGTGCGCCGGGCTAATCACGGGCACATGGTCTTCGATCTTCATCGCGAGCATGTTCCTCGTGGACTGGAGGAGCCGCAGGCGCAGCGCCGCCTGAAACATCGGAGAACCGGGCGGGTAGGGGCAGGCCCTCCGGGGCCCGCCGCTTCTATTCCTGCTCCTCCGCCAGGTGCATCATGTGCACCATTCCCTCCAGGCTCGTGACGGCGTCGAGAGAATGCTCCTCGGGTGCAAGGCAGTAGATCAGGACCGAGTACCCCCTGCGAAAAGCCGCATAGGCCCTTCCCCGTCCCAGCACAGCCCCGTTCTCCGCGACGAGGTTGAAGTTGAGGAACGGCATGAGCCCCATGGACAGGGAGCTGCTGCAGCCGGCGAGCCTGCTCCCTTCCACCCACTGGATGTCGCCCAGCCTCCAGGTGCCGGGGGCGTCGGGGGGCAGCATGGCCGCGAGCCTTGTCTCGAGCCATTCCGACCTGCCGGCACCCTGGGGCACGTCCTCCCGCCAGTAGTGGATATGGTACTCCGTCCCGCTGGCCGCAGGGCCGCTGGACACGGCGCCGCTCTCTTCGGTGAGTATCCCCTCGACGGGGACTTCCAGTTCCCGGGGCAGCCACTCGAAGACGATCCCCGGCTCGGGAATCAGGTATGGCGTCGCGGCCGCCGCGCCTGCGCCTGCTGCGGCGAGGCAGGCGAGAATCATATGGAGACTGTGCATGGTTCCTCCTGTCAGGGTACGCACTGGATACCCGGCAGCTTAGAATAGGTTCCGGTAACATAGGCTGACAGCGGCGGAGAAGGTCATGAAGGAGAATCGCTCCAGGGTGTTCCTCTTGGAGGACGATCCGGCCCTTGCGGGGCTGATAGCCGACTACCTGGCAGGGCACGGTTTCGATGTGGACCGCTGGGGGAAAGCCGAAGGCGCGGTCAGGCGCATCCTGTCCATGCGCCCGGACGTGGCGATCCTCGACATCATGCTTCCCGACGGAAACGGGCTCGATGTCTGCAGGGAGCTCAGAGCCTCCTGGAACGGGCCGGTTCTGTTCCTCACGGCCCTGGGCGGGGAGACCGACGAAGTGGTCGGCCTCGAGCTGGGCGCTGACGACTACGTGCAGAAGCCCGTCTCCCCCCGGGTTCTTCTGGCGCGTCTGCGGGCGCTCCTGCGAAGGAACGCCGCGGACGAGGGAGCCGAGACCCTCGTGACGGGCCCCCTTCACATAGACCTCTCGGCCCGGACGGCGACCTGCGGAGGGTCGAAGGTGGACCTCACGACCACCGAGTTCGACCTGCTGACCCTCCTCGCCCGCAGGGCCGGCAGGGTCCAGGAGAGGGCCAGACTCGTGGAGGAGCTTCGCGGTATCGACTTCCATCCCTTCGACAGGTCCGTCGATGTACTCGTGTCCAGGGTCAGGCGGAAGCTGGACGCCCTGCCCGGAGGGCGCGACCTCATAAGGACGGTCAGGGGGGTGGGCTACATGCTGGCCGGGGGTGACGGCGAGAAGTGAACAGGCTGTTCCTTCGCATCTACCTGCCCGTGGCGCTCAGCCTGCTGGGAACGGTCGTGCTGACTTCGTTCCTCACCTTCAGAGTGGCCCCCGAGCGCGCAAGGACCCTCTACGCGGGGAATCTCATGGAACTGAGGGAATGGGTGATTGACCATCCCGGGGCATCGCCCGGGGAGATTCTCGCAAAGGGCGACTCCCTGGGCCTCGGAGAGGTCAGGGTCGTCCCGTTCGAAGGTCCCCGCCCCGGCCTGCAGCCGCCCATGCCCCGGCCCGGCCGCATGTTCCTGCCGGGCCTCCCGGTCGAGGCCGGATTCCTCGTCGAGGTTCCCCTGATGCCCCGAGGGCGGGAGATTTTCACGCGCGCGGCGGCCTGGGGCTTCGTCGCTATCCTGCTCGGAGCCACCGCGGTGTCCCTCTTCGCCTCCCTCGCCCCCCTGCGGGCCAGGCTCGCAGGGCTTCGGAAGGCCGTGCTCCAGCTCGGAGCGGGCGACCTCTCGGCGCGGGTGCCGGCCAGGGAGAACGGGGACATCCTCGACTCCCTTGGAGTCACGTTCAATTCCATGGCCGCGCGCATCAGCGACCTCGTCGGTTCCCATCAGGAACTTTTGGGCAGCGTGGCCCACGAGCTTCGAACTCCGCTCGCCCGTATGAGGTTCGCGCTGGAGATGCTGCGCGAGTCGGGCGGGGCTCCGGACGCAAGGATCGAAGCCATGGAGAGAGACATTTCCGCACTGGATTCCCTTCTCGCGGAGCTTTTGGCCTTCAACAGGCTGGGCCGCTCTTCACCGGGGGAATCGGAAGAGGTGGATCTTTCCGCCCTGGCGAGGGAGGCTGCCGAAGCGGAGGGCTTCACACACCCCGGCAAGATCGTCGAGGTTCGAGGATCGGGCTCGCTGTACGGAGAAAGGGCTCTTATCCAGAGAGCGGTCTCGAATCTCGTGAGAAACGGCCTGCAGAACTGCCGCTCCAGGGTCGAGGTTTCTATCGAAGGTGAAGGTCCGGCTCCCCGGATAGAAGTTTCGGACGACGGGCCCGGCTTCGACGCCTCCCTCTCCGGGCGCATCGGACGGCCCTTCGTGAAGAGCCCCTCCAGCAGCGGGACCGGTCTGGGCCTCGCCACCGTGGAGAGGATCGCACAGCTCTGCGGAGGCTCGGTGACCTACGGGCGATCGGCCCTCGGAGGCGCGATGGTGAAGCTCGTTCTTCCGAGGGGAGACGGCATCCGGGGCGCATCCCCGGCCTGAGAGATGTCGGAGGTCGCATGAGCTGGTTTGCCGACAAGGTGAGGAAATGGGAGGCTTCCATCGACCGGAGGGCGGGACTCGGCGCCGGAGGCCGCGTCACCGCTGGATGGGAGGCCCTGGGTGACGACCTCGAGGAGATCGCGGAGTGGTCGCGGGAGGCTCAGGCCAGGCTTGAGGTGGAAGTGCCCGACGAATCCGCCAGGCGTGAGATCATGCTGGAGCGCTCTTGCGTCTTCACAGAGGAGTTCGGCGAGGGAGACATCCTCGTGCTGCGCCGGCTGTATCGCGAGACGGGCAGCGCGGAGGCCGTGGTGAGGGCCATGCGGGAGAACCCCGGCCGTTTCGGAGATCCGTTCATCGAGGACGGCGTGATAGTCGAGATTCGAAGGCCGCGCGATCCGGCAGCCTTCTCTGCCGCTTCCACTCCGCGGGAAAAACAGATTGCCGCCTGCTTCTGCCCCCTGTCGCGCGAAACGCACGGCGGCCTGCCGAAGGAGTACTGCTGCTGCAGCGCAGGGTGGTACAGGGGTATCTACGAGGGGGTCTTCGGCAGGCCCGTGGACGTGACCGTGGACGAATCTCTGCTTGCCGGCGATGGCAGATGCCGGTTCACGATACGGATTCCCGGGGTGCAGGGAAGATGAGGGTAACAGACCTCACCGAAGACCGGAAGGACCTCTTCTGCCTCTGCCTCGAGGACTGGTCCGAGGATGCGAAGGAGGCTGGGCCCAGGCGCCGCGAGTGGCTCGACAGGAACATGGCGGAGCTTGGTCTGAGGGCCAAGCTCGCCCTGGACGACGACGGGGTCGAGGGAGGTATGATCCAGTACGGGCCCGTGGAACACTCGCACGTCGTCGGAGAGGGGCTCTACTTCATCTACTGCATCCATGTCCACGGCTACAGGCAGGGCAGGGGCGACTTCCGTGGAAAAGGGATGGGCGGCGCCCTGCTCGCGGCGGCGGAGGAAGATGCGCGGAGCCTGGGGGCGAAAGGCATGGCCGCATGGGGCGTCCGTCTGCCGTTCTGGATGAGGGCGGCCTGGTTCAGGAGGCACGGCTATCGCACGGCTGACTGCCGGGGCATCACCGCCCTACTGTGGAAGCCCTTCTCGAACGATGCTGTCCCGCCCCGCTGGCCGTCGAAGCCCTCGAAGCTGCCGAGACCCGTGCCCGGCAAAGTGAACATCACTGCGTTCTGCAGGGGATGGTGCCTGGCTCGGAACCTCACGTACGAGCGGGCGAAACGGGCGGCCGCCGAGTTCGGGGACAAGGTTGCGTTCCAGGAGATCGACACTTCGACCCGCGAGGCCGCGGAGGAGTGGGGTCGCATCGACGAAGTGCTCCTCGACGGGAGGAGCCTCCCAAAGGGGCCTCCGCCCTCGTACGAGAAGATCAGGAAGGATGTCGAGAGAAGGGTGGCGCGCCTAGGGAGTTGAGAGCACTCTCAGTCGTCCTACCTTGTAAGCACCACCCTGCCCGTCACGGCGCTTCCACCGGCTTCCAGCCTGACGCAGTAGATGCCCGGCGAAGATCTCTCCCCGTCGGCGTTCCTTCCGTCCCAGGTCACGGAGGCGGAACTCCCGCCGGGTGGGGCGCAGAGCTCTCTCACCAGCGATCCCCTTACGTCGTACACCGACACCCTGCCTGAAGCTCCCTCGGGAATGACCGCCACGATGCCGACGGGCCCAGTGGAAGGGCACGGCGAAAGAGAGAGCGCCAGAGGAGGAGCTCCGTCGTCCTCCGGCAGGCCGGTGTTCTGCACCTCCAGCTCCACCATGTCGGTCTGGTTGTCACTGAAGCGAAGGAGCGCCGTTTCCCAGTCGCCCGAGGCCAGAGGCCCTATCCCCTCCTCCGTGCGGTAGGTGACGGGCGAGGTGTACACGAGGGTCAGCGGATACATCGGGAATGTCTCTGCACCGTCGAAGACGATTTCGGAGATAACCGGGCAGTGACCGTTCGCATCGGTGTAGATGATGGAGGCTGCGGCCGTCGGACCCGAGCCGGAGAGGGAGAAACCCGAAAGCACCGGCAGAGTGTTGGAGGCGGGAGGCACGCTCACCGCCCTGGGGAAGCAGTCGCCCCCCTGGGCCTGGTCGGCCTGCTGTGCCCCGCCGATCAGGGTGATCCTCTGCGTGAAAGCCGCTATGCCGATGGCCGGGTCGGAGGGATCGTACCACTCCATGAAGTAGGGGTCCGACATCAGGTCGGAGATGCTGCAGGAGACGAGGAGAGTGTTGGAGGAGGCGAAAATCTCGTGCTCGATCTCGCCGATCTTCTCCAGGTCTCCGAAGCCCGTGCCCGTGATCCTGTAGAGGCCCGGCGTGATTATACCGGGCTGGTTGGTGGTGTAGAGGATGGCGAACACGGTGTCGGGATCGGCCAGCGCCGGATCGGCCATCGCGAACATGTATCCGAAGAACGTGAGGCCCGAGTTCGTGGGGAACCCGCCTCCGGCGTTGGAGAGAGAGGCGAATATCCTGGTGCTCGAAAAGCCGGTGCGGTACTCCGTGAGATCCAGGTTCGCATAACCGAAGATCTCGTCTCCGACCGGATCGGTCGAGAGCTGGGTGAGGTCGGCAGGATCTGGGTCGGCTCCCGGGGCTATTGCAACCGGCAGTATGCAGATCCCCGCGGCGCTCGCATAGCGGAATCCGTAGCGGCGCACCGAGCCGGTGGGCCCCGGCACGCTGGCCGTGACTGTCATGGGCCCGTCCAGCACGTATGACATGGGAACCGAGGAAACGCCCGACGCCCCCTCGTAGAGCAGGTAGTTCTGAATACCCGAACCACTGGGATTCTCCACGCGGAACGTCATGTTCTGGCCGGGGAGCAGAGCGCTGTGCCGCAGGAAGTTCCAGTATTGGTATCCCTGAGCCTGCGCTGAACATGCGATCAGGAAGCCGACGACGGAAAGAACCTTCATGCATCCTCCTAGAAGCGGATGCCCAGCATCAGGGCATGGCTCTGGTTCTTGAGCGGCACGGGCTCGTTGTCCACCAGTATCAGGCTGTCCTCGAAGGGCACGTAAGCGTAGGTCGGCATGGAGAGGGTCGTCCAGCCCATGGTGAAGCGATACTCCGCGAGGAGTACCTGCGAGCCGAGCGAGAACTCCATGCCGGTTCCATACACCATGGAGAAGTCGAACATGTCCACTTCCGACAGGTCCGCGTCGGCGGAAAGCGGCACCTGCTCGCTCCCGTCGTCCAGCAGGCCGTCCAGCGTGTACCTGCCGTCCAGCATGATGGACATGGCAGTGCCCGCAAGCGTGTACAGGTTCCGGTCCGGGTTCCAGAACAGCGTGTACCGGAGCATCACCGGGATATCGATGTAGCTCATGTCGTAGGTCACGTGCAGTACGGTGGGGAGTTCCAGTATGTCCACCTCGATGTCCTGCCGCGATCCCCTCTGAGAGAAGACCGCCTCCTGCTGGAGCCCGAACCTGGAGGTGATGGGCCAGAGAACGAAGGCTCCGCCGCAGAATCCAGTGCGCCACCGGCTGGAAACTTCGTACTCCGAATCCCGCTCCTCCGTGCCGACATGCTGTGCGAAGACCCCTCCGAGCTTGAGACCCGCGGAGAAGCCCGCCCAGCCAATTTCGTCGGCGGTCGCGCCGGAGGCTGAGAGAAGCGCTGCGCAGGCGAGAAGAGCCAAGCAAGGAGCAGACCCGGCTTCAGGACGGTCGATCGCTGTTCCACGCATGGCCGGGATTCCCCTTTCCTGGCAGGAGGCAGTGTCGCCGATGCCCGAATATGGCCTCCCAGGAGAGCCGCAACCAGCAAATCCGACTTCCGGGAGCGTGACACCCGGGCGCTCACGGGAAGCGGCGTGCGGAAGAACCGCTCAGCCGAGTTACAGGCAGTCCTCGTGAGCGGATGCGGGAAAAGATACGAAGCCGATCACCGGTTATCTATGTGATCCACTTCCTCCTGATGTTCCTCAGGCTGAAGGCAAAGAGAAGAAGGCTCATCGAGGCGAGGATCGCAAGGGCGGCCGTGGCATCGAAAGCTCCGGCCCCCGTAACCGCACGGCGCAGCAGGTCGGCCCCCCATGTGGCCGGAAGGATGTAGGAAAGCGGCCTGAGGAAGACGGGGAGGCTCGATACCGGAATGAAGAGGCCGCAGAGGAAGATCATGGGGAAACGCAGGAAGTTGGAGAATGTCTGGGCCTCGAACACTTCGCTCACCGCCACCGCTACGAACAGGCCGAGAAATGTGGAGGAGACCGCGGTGAGGAATGAGGCGGCAAGCATCAGTCCCCACGATACTCCCGACAGCCTGGTGATCAGGGAGGCGATCAGCAGGGGAACCAGCCCGTTGATCACACCGAAGAGGATTGCACCCATAGTCTTGGCCAGCATGATGATCTCGAGGGGCAGAGGGGCCAGCAGCAGCCTGTCGAACGATGCGTTCTTCTTCTCGAACGTGACGGTCACGGCCAGCATCGAAGTCGTACCGAAGAGTATCGAAACTGTAACGATGCCGGGCAGGATCGACAGAACTTCTTCGAGCCCCCTTCCGGAGCGCACCAGGAACATCCCGGCCCATGCCACGGGGAAGATGAGTCCCCAGCTTATGTTCGGGGGCTTGAGATAATAGGTGCGCATATCCTTGCCCAGTATGCTCAGGAAGGCTGTGAGCCCCTTCATGACGGTTTCGCCTGCCGTTCCTTCTCCCTCTTCATGGCTTCCGGCCCGATGCTGGTCTCCCTGACGAAGACCTCCTCCAGGGAGGGCCTGATCCTCCTGGCCTCGAGCACCTCTCCGCCCTCCGCCTCTATCGCCCGCAGGAGCGCACCGATGCCGAAGGGTGCGGAAGCCGATGCGCGAAGCGAAGACGGCCCCGTCCTTGTGAAGGCCATCTCCGGCAGTGCTCGGGTGACGGCGGCGAGAACGGTTCCTGCGTCGCCCGAGAAGGAGATGTCCATTGCGTGCAACCCCTGCAGGGGTTCGAGCAGGTTCCGCACGGTGTCCACCTTCGCGATCCTTCCCGATACCATGAAGGCGATCCTGTCGCAGAGCCGCTCGGCCTCCTCGATGTAGTGCGTTGTCAGAAGGATGGTCGTTCCTGCGCTGTGCAGCTCCGACAGGAGCTGTCTGATCTCACGGGCGCTCGTGACGTCTATGCCGGTGGTGGGCTCGTCCAGGAAGAGGATTTCCGGTCGGTGGATGAGCCCGGCGGCGATGGTCAGCTTGCGCTTCATCCCCTTCGAATACCCGGCGAATCTCCGCCTGGCGGCTTCGGCAAGGCCGAATCTCTCTAGTAGGGAGTGCGCGCGTTCGCGCCTCTCTTTTCTGCCGATACCGTAGAGCGAAGCACAGAAGCAGAGGTTCTCGAAACCCGTCAGCTCGGGGTAGAGATTGCTCTCGTCGGGGACAACTCCGATGTGTCGTAGGGCTGCTCTCGGATTCCCGGTGCAGTCGATCCCGGCCACCCTGACCGAGCCCGAGTCGCATCTTGAAAGGCCCGTGAGTATCCTGATGGTGGTCGTCTTCCCGGCGCCGTTCGGTCCAAGGAGCCCGAACAGCTCGCCTGATCCCACCTCGAAGGAGACTCCTGCAAGTGCATGGACCTCTCCGAAGGTCTTCCAGAGATCCCGGACCTCTGCGGCGAGCCCGGCCTGGGAGGCCGGGCTCTGTTCGTCAGCGGCATGTGGCGCAGAAGATGAAGGCGTCAGTGACATCCCCCGCAGCCGTATCCGTGAGTGGAGCCGTCGTGGCAGCCCCATCCGCCGGAGGGTTCTGCGTCGCAATCGTCACAGTCGCCGGTGCAGCCCTCGATCTCGCCCCCGCAGCAGCACCCGTTCGAGACCTCACCGGATTCATGGACGGCTGCCGGGTCGTCATCCTCGACGGCGGAAGCGACTACCAGTGCGCCCGCCGAGAGCAGCACGGCCAGGAGGAGCGTAAGCCTGGTTTTCATATCAGTTCCCTTCCTTCCTCTTCTCGCATTCATGAACGGCGTCGTCCCCGTGACAGGCTTTGATCTGCTCCGGCGAGCACTCGCCGGGGGTGGATCTCAGGTTCTCGGGCTTCCTGCATCTTCCTTCGCATCCGCACATGATCTTCTCCTTCCCCTGCATTCCTGTTCGTCGTCCCCGGCTTCTTGATCCGGCCGGAGAGAAGCGGACAGCTTCGCCATCGATTCATCCAGTGCGGGCCGGACGAGAGAGTAGTGGATCTTCATCCCCCTGCGCTCCGATCGCACCAGCCCGGCCTCCTCGAGTATCCGCAGGTGCTGCGATGCGGCGCTCTGCGTCACCTCGAGCCGGCCGGCGAGCGCACCAACGCACAGCGATCCGCCTCCCGCCAGCAGCCGGACGATCCTCAGCCTGCTCTCCGAGCCCAATGCCTGGAGGACGCGAAGGACATCTTTCTCGTCATCCCGTACAGGCTTCAAGAACCCTCCTTCAGAATATGCTTATATTCTTATACTCCTGTCTGCTGATCCAGTCAAGTCACCTCTCCCGGCTCTGCCCCAACCGAGTCAATGATGCAGGTTCATCCGGTTCAACCGGATCAGCAAGGCGACGTGGCCACATCCTGTTTCGAGGGATATTGCGGGCTGTGCCTGCTCAAGCTGCCGACCTAGAAGCTCGAGGAGATAGCCGCCCTGGGGGACTACTGGGAGCACCGGGTAGTGACGGAGAGAGGGCTGGGGAGATGGAGACACAGGCATATTGACCCGCGGTAGAAGTCAGCCCATACTGCTCTTCAGGATTGGCCCGGGCGAAGGGAGTTGCGCGATGAAGCGAGCGCTTCTCTTCCTGACGCTTTCCTTGCTTGCCAGCAGTGCAGACACCCCTCCCGACAACAATCTCCCCACTATCGGCATCCGGATAAACAAGAACGAGACCCCCGAGCTGTCCGATGTGACGCTGGAGCATCTCGCGATGCTCTCCTGGCGGCACTTCGATGGTGTGGACGCATGGGCCTGGCCGACAGATGAGTCAACCGATTCTACTCTGAAGTACTGCGAATCCCTTGACATGGTCCTCGTCCTCCTGCCTGTTGAGATAGGCGCCTTCATCAACCCGTCGGATGACTCGACGGGCTTGTGGTTCCGCTGGCCGGAGTACGATCTGGACCAGGCCAGAGCCTTCGCGAAGGTACTCGTCGAGTCCGGTGAGCCCGACTGGGACGAGCTGAGTGGGTACTACAGCGGGCCGGCATTCTATGACTCCCTGCCTGCGAAG
>JAAYTY010000163.1 GCA_012523605.1 Candidatus Fermentibacterota bacterium | reverse complement strand
CGACAGGCATTCCTCCGGGCTCGCCGACTTCTCGGTCGCGAGGATGTTCCGCATCGGGCCGGCCGCCTTCACAGCAGGAGCGGATCTGGCGTGGGACAGGGTGGCGAGCACCGCATCCGGCATCCACGGAAGGCTGAGGGCCGGCCTGACCGCCGGGGCTTCTCTCGCTTCCAGCGGGGTGCCGCTCACCGCGACCGTTCGAGTCGAACATCAGCCGGGCGGGCGGACCATGGAAGGAGCCAGGCTGGGCGCGACGTTCGCCATTCTCGGCGATTCGGCGCTCTCGGTCTCGTTCACGGCGGCAAGGGGATTCCGCAGGCCGACCTTCAACGACCTCTACTGGCCTGCTGACGCATTCGCGGAGGGGAATCCCGGACTCGTTCCGGAGACCTGCAGAGAGATAGAGGCGGTCCTCTCTTCCCGGCCCTGCCGCCTTCTTTCGCTCGAACTGGCGGGATGGCTGGCCCGTGACAGCGACCTGATATCCTGGCAGCCCTGCGCGGACGGGAGATGGAGGCCCGGCAACACGGCTTCGGTGCACAGGATGGGGCTCGAGGCTTCCACCGTCTTGCGGACATGGCTGCTGGAGATCGCCGGATCGGTCAGCCTGATGGAGACCGAGGATGCGACTCCGGGATCCGTGAACGCCGGATGCAGGCTTCCTTACAGGCCCGGCATCACCACAGGCATGACGGCAGGGATCGACGCCGGCGTGCTGTACATAACCGCCGCCGCGGGATGGACCGGCCGGCGATACACGAATGCCGCCAACACAGCCTGGCTCGACCCGAGGCTGCTCGTCGACCTCGCGGCGGACTGGGATCCGGGCCGGGCCGGCGGCTGGGGCGCGGGCATCCGGGCTTCCAACCTCCTGGACGCCGAATACGAGGAGAGCAACGGCTACCCTGGAAGACCGAGGACTGTCGGGATCGAGATCCACTGGAAGGAGGAGCCATGACAAGGCATCTGCTTACGACCATGCTTACAATTTTCCTGCTCACGACCTTCGCGTGCTCCGACGGAGGCGGACCGGCCGGCCCGGGGGAGCCCGGCGAAGGAGATGCGGTCGCCTGGTTCAACGGGCTGGGCTACACGGTAGACCTCTACTTCCCGTCGGACGGAACTCTGACAGGCAACGCTTTCGTGACCGGAGAGGTGCCGAACGACATCGTGGCTCTGGGCGAAGGGATGTTCCTCACCGTCAATTCGTCTTCCTCGGACCTCATGGTGTTCGACATCGAGGGGGAGGGCGCCGCGGCCCTGGTCGAACTCGCTCCGGGTTCCAATCCCTGGGCCGCCTGCGCCTCTCCGGACGAGGTCTTCGTGAGCCTCCTGACGGCCGGACAGGTGGCTGTCGTGGACAGGGATTCGTGGCAGGTTCTGCGCTACATGGATGCCGGACCCAATCCCAGCGGCATTTCGCTTGCGGCGGGAAGGCTTTTCGTGAGCCACTCCAACTGGCCCGAGCCGGGCTGTGGCGGAGTGACGATCCTCGATCCGGCCAGCGGAGATTCGCTCGGCTTCGTTGAAACCCCCGAGAACACCTACTGGCTGCGCTCGATGCCTTCCACCGGGATGGTCCATGCAGCTTCCAGCACATACCAGGACGACGGGGCCGTAACGATCATCGATCCGGTCTCCGGAGGGATCGAGGCCGTGATTCAAACCGGGGGTTCGCCCGTGCTGGGCGGCGAGGCCGGAGCAGGGTTCGCCGCAGGAGACGGATTCTCCTCGGGCGGCCTCTACATCTACGGAGAGGACGGTTCGTTCACCGAATACGATACCGGTCACTGCGTGAACGGGCTCGTCGCGCTCGGAGACACCCTGTTCCTGGCGTGCTTCCCCGAGGATGCCGTGTATCTCTGGTCGCTGTCCGAATCCGGAATCGAAGGTTCGCTGCAGGCT
>JAAYTY010000162.1 GCA_012523605.1 Candidatus Fermentibacterota bacterium | reverse complement strand
GCGGATGACTCGCACTCCGCCGAAGGAGGCGGCCGCTTCGGTTGTCCCGTCGCTGGAGCAGTTGTCCACCACCGTCACGGCGGCGGGAGCCTCTGACGGGGACAGTGCGGCGAGCGACGACAGGGCGCTCCCGATGAAGGGAGCGCTGTTGTAGGTCGTGATCACCACTGAGAGTTCGGCAGGCATATCCCTGGATGCGAAAAAGGCGGGGAGGACCGGTATGGAGCCTCCCCGCCCAAGAGCCCGTAGCCTAGCGCTTTCTGGTCCTCTTGCCCTTCTCGACAAGGTCCTTGAGAGACTTGCCGGCCTTGAAGTGCGGAACGCGCTTCGCCGGGAACACCCGCTTGGTGCCCTTCTGGGGATCCACACCAGTCCGGGCGGCTCTCTGCTTGTTCGAGAACGTACCGAAGCCCACGAGGCTGACCTTGCCCTCCGGAGCGAGAATGGCGTTGGTGATGCCGTCGAGGAGAGCATCGACGGCCATCCCGGCCTGCCTCTTCGTCAGGCCGGCCTTCACGGAGACGTGCGCAACCAGATCCTTCTTTGTCACCGAGTCACCCCCTTTCGGACAACCCCAGCGCATAGTGTAGGCTCATCAGAACACGCTGTCAAGCGCACAGGCGACCGTAACAGCGGACTATGAGAGAAGTCCCGAACTCGTGAGTCGGTTTATACGAGGACATTCGAGGAAACCGGTTCGGTATTGATCTCATCTTCCGATCGACGACCACAGGGAGCCGTCGCGCATCGCATTCTCGTGAAGGTTTCTCTCCAGTCCTGCCAGCGCTTCGAGGTGCTCCTCCTCCCACTCCGAGAGCATCCGGTAGAATCCCGCCTCGGCCGGATCCCCGGCGTCCGCAGCGCCCTGCGCGTAGTACGCGACAGCCCTCTCCTCCAGCGCCCTCGCCGCCGCCACCGCGGCTGATTCGAAGGACGCGGATGCGATCCCGGAGGAGATCCCCTCCGTGAGAATGCCGTCCAGGACGCGGTCTCGCCGCGGGAGAGCAGCGGAGAAACCGGTATCCGTTCCCTCCGACGAGACCTCGACGAAGATCCTCTCCAGCCAGGCCCTGTGGATCTCCTCCTCCTCAGCCAGTCTGCCGAAGAGCCGCGCGAGGGCCTGATCGGCTGTCCCCGAGGCCAGGCCGGAATAGAGGGCGATGCCGCTCCTCTCGAGGATTATCGCGCCCTTCAGCACCTCCATCGTCCTGTCGCTGTCCATCCCGGCCCTCCTCAGAAGCTGCTGACGTGCTGTTCAATCTTTACGTCGGGAAGATCCTTGATGTTTATCCGGAAGTAGAATCCGGTGTCCACTTCGGAGATGTGCCTCATGAAAACCGCCTCCCAGCAGTGAAGGTCCCTGCTCAGCGTGTAGGACTGGCTGACGAAGGAGCCGTCGAGGAGGTCGTAGTAGGCGTCGTACTGAAGAGACCACGAGGGGCTGAGCGCGAGAGCGGCCGACGCCCGGAGCTTGCTGAGATCGCTCTCTTCGCCGAGCCCGAGCCTGTAGTAGTGGGACAGCGACAGGCGCAGAGGCAGGCCCGACTGGGAGGATCTCGCGGAATCCGGAACCAGGGTCTGGTCCGCTCCGGTTAGGCGCAGTGTGGTGGTGAAGTCCACCTGCTCGAACTCGGAGGAATAGAGGTCCCAGGAGGCGTCGGCCGAGAGCCCCAGAGCGCTCCCGGGGGTCAGCGTCAGCCTTGCGGCGAGCGGGGAGAAAACCGTGTCCGCCCCCGAGAGATCCGCAGTGGCGGAGAGTTCGAGGGTCGCCAGTTCGACTTTCTCCACCCGGTCGCCGGAAACCCTCTTCGCCTCCAGACTCTGGAACAGGCCCAGCCTCAGAGTGGTGCCCGGCGGGGGCGCTCTGAAGTCCGAGAAACTGAAATAGATGTCATCCGCGGAATCAGCGGGGGCGGGCGCAAGCTCTCCGTCACCGTATGCGAGGTAGGTGCCGGGCACCCATCCCAGCGTGGCGGAGGGTGTGATCGTGTGCCTGAGCGCCGAGAATCCGAAGAGCCCCGTCGAGAAGGTGCCGTACAGGTCCGTGGAGGTGGAGACTCCGGCGGAGCCCGCCAGCCACCAGGGATACCGGCCTCCGAGCCTGTCCCTGTCGTACGCGGTGGCTGTGCCCGTGATCCTCGGCGACACCGCGAGGATCTCCCACGGCTTCCACGAGCCCGTGATGTCCGACTGGGCCCTGAGCCCGGAGTGCGTCTCCCGGGAATCCTCCCTCCGGGTGTCCATCGAGAGATAGTGGGCTGACAGGTTCCAGTACAGAGAGTGCCACGGCCTTCTCATCGAGGGATCCGCCGGGGCGCCGAACAGGGGCGCCGAGGGGACGGTCAGCTTCGCGTCCGGAAGGCTCTGAACGGATTCCGTCTCGTCAGGGATGCTGTCAGGATCAGTGGCCAGATATGCCGTCCTGTCCAGCGTGAGCTGGAAGGAAGCCCTCCCCAGGGGTCTCGAGAAGTTCGCCCAGGACCTGATCTCGTTGTTCATCCTCGCCTCGGGCGTCTGCTGGGTTTCCTTCAGGTAGCTCCTGTCGCTGAGGACCTCGCCCCGGAGCCGTGCGGAGGAACCGTCGGAGAAGTCGTGAATGTGCTCTCCGAAGAGCCTCCAACGGTCGAGGCCGGTCTGGAACTCCCTGCGCCACTCGACCTCCGAGCTTCCGTGGTGGACGTATCTCAGAACGTGTCTCTCCCGTGCGGACAGGGCTATCCGGCTCTTGTCCATGATGTCGCCCGACAACAGGAGGTCCAGGTAGTCGGAGAAGGCGAAATAGTATCCCATGTCCCTCAGGTAGCGCCCGTCGCGGGAAGTCTGTCCGAACTTGGGGATAGTGAAGCCTGACTGCCTGCCCGTCCGGATGGGGAAGACCCACCAGGGGAAGAAGAAGACGGGCGTGTCCTCCACGTACATGTAAACCGGCCTGGCGACAGCCCTGTCGTTCTGGAAGACCTTCATCTGCGGGCTGTAGAAATAATAGTGAGAAGAGTCCTCGGAACACGTCGTGAAGCGGGCGTCGGTGATGTTGAACTCCCGCCTGCCCACCTGGGTCACGGCCGTTCCCGTGTAGTAGCCGAACTCGTAGCGGGAGTCCGGGTCGTCTATGCGTCCGCGCCGCGTGATCAGGCTGTAGTACATCCTGCCGCCCCTGATGGACTCCCCGCGGTCGATGAGTTCCGGTGATCCCGACGCCTCTACCGAGCCCGCTCCGGCGTCGTACACCACCGTGTCCGCTTCCAGCGTCATGTCCCTGTAGTCGATCCTGGAGGCGCCCACGAGCACGATGTTCCGCGAGGAGGGGAAGAAGACCGGGGAGTCGGAGGCGTATGCGACGTTCTCCATCTGGATCGCGGCGGAATCCGCAGGCGTGATCGAGTCCGGCTCCTGGCCCGGGAGCGCCAGAGCCAGGACGAGCAGGTGCGTCACGGCAGGAAGTCCCTCGCCATCATCGCCGCTCCGGCCGCGCCCGCGTCGGAGGGGCTGTCGAGGATGTGGATGCACCAGGGATGCCTGCACCTCGAAGAGTACTCGCGGTGTGCGGCGGCCTCGAACAGATCCCATGAGCCCGTGAGGCCTCCCGCCAGGAAGAATCCTGTGGGGCTGAAGCAGTTGGCGAGTCCTGAGAGCCCGATTCCAAGCCATCGGCCGAGCTCGCCGAAGGCCGAAACGGCTGCACCGTCGCCAGATCTCGCAAGAGCCGAGATGCCCTCCGGATCCCGGCAGAGGCCCCCCTCGCGAAGATTGTATCGGACCAGGGCGTTCTTGGCGGCGTACACCTCCCAGCAGCCCCGGGAACCGCAGGGGCAGGGGATGCCCTCCGCCTCCACCGGCATGTGGCCGAACTCCCCGGCGAACCCCGTGCCGTAGGCGATCCTGCCGTCGAAGATGATCGTGCCGCCTATCCCGGTTCCTATCGTGATCATCAGGCTGGTGCCCCGCGGGGGGATTCGTCCCGCAGCCAGGGCGCCCCAGGCGAAGACGTTGCAGTCGTTGTCCACGATCACCCTGGTACCGGAGATGCCGGAGAGCGTTCCTGCCACATCGAGCCCGTTCCACGAGGGCAGGTTGGGGGAGAAGTGGAGAATGCCGGCCTCTCTGTCCACCAGCCCCGCTATGCCGACGCCGATCCCGAGGGGGGACCGATCTTCCGAGAGGATCGCCGACGAGACTTCCGCCAGCACCCGTCCGGGATCGTACCCGCCTGTGTTGTCCAGGACGGAACTGCGAACGAAGCGCCCGTCTTCGCCCAGCCTGCCTATGACAACGGTGCTGCCGCCGATGTCGACGCCCCAGAAGCTACTCAACTCCCAGCGCTTCCCCGCCTGTTATCCGCACGAGCGGCCATGACGCCCTGGTCTCCGTTCTCGCCCCGACGGTGCTCCTGCCCGAGGCTCCGTCATAGTGGTCGAGTTCTTTCAGGAAGTCCTCCAACGACTGTCTGGTACGGCATCCCGAGGACCACGCCGTGAGGATCATCCCCGCGGCATCGTATCCCTGAGCCGCGAGAAGGGTGGGCTCCTCCGAGAACTGCCTCCGGAAGTTGAAGACGAACCTCGCAGTCGGGGGATAGAGAGAACCCGTGCCGAAGGCCGCCGTGAAGACGGCTCCCTCCACGGCCTCGCCGCCGAGACGGAGAACCACGTCGCTGTCCCATCCGGACGTCCCGAACATCGGGACATCCAGTGAATAGAACCTGAGCTGAGGAGCGATCTGAACGGCCTCCCACGCGGTCACCGGGAGGAAGATCCCATCGGGGCGCTGTGCCCTTATCGCTATGATCTGGTCCTTGAAATCCGTATCCTCTACGTTGAATCCCCTGGTGGCGACGACCTGCGCTCCCATTCTCGTGACCGTGGCCGCGAACTGCTCCGCCTGCGAGACCGATGCCTGTGTGTAGCTGTGGAGTATCGCCAGTCTCGTGCAGCCCGAATCGCGCACGGCCACCTCCGCCATCACGACCGCCTCGTCCGTGCCTCCGGGGACCAGCCTGTGTACGAAATCACCCATCCGGTCGATCTCGGACGAAGTGGCGCTGGGAGAAAGGAAGGGCAGTCCCCCGGCCGAGGCGATGCCCGCGATTTCCGCCGTCTCCCTGCTGGTCATCGGGCCGAGCACAGCGATGCAGCGCGGGTCGGAGGCTAGCTGGGCGGCGGCCTCGATGAGGCCGTCCACGCCTCCCCGTGTATCGAACAAGACACGCTCGGGGCACTGCGGCAGGAGATCCGCCGACCTCTGGAAAGCCATGGAAATCCCTTTTTCGATCTGCGCCGCATACACCGATCCGTCGCCGGTCATGGGGAGAAGCACGGCGATGTAGGCTCTCTCAGGCGGGATCATGGAGTCGGAAGGGCTCATCCTGTCCAAGAACCCCGGGTACAGCCTGTCCAACTCCGAACGGACGAGAAGAGCGCGGTCCGTGTCGCCTTCGGACATCCTCCGTCTGTAAATCTCGAAGAGCACATAGGGCTCCAGCCAGTCCTGCCTCCGCAGGTCGGGGAGGCTCCCGGAAGGAATCGAGACGAGGCACGAGGCGGCCAGATCCCGGGCGCGATCGGCATCGCTCTCCGAGAGCCATTCCGGGTCT
>JAAYTY010000019.1 GCA_012523605.1 Candidatus Fermentibacterota bacterium | reverse complement strand
GAAGGGTTTCACGAGGATCGCCGTCCCAGGGGGCCCCGTGTCCTGGACCTTCGACGGCAGAGCCTGTCTGGAGGGCCCGGAGGGCTCCTCCGCGGCGCTGGTCACGGTATCAGGGAGGGGGGCCGCATCAGGGGTTCCCATTCCAGCATCGCCGGCCGTCGTGAGGATAGAAGGCGGAAGGCTGGAGCTGGAAGGCTCCGGCGAGCTGGTGCAGGTCACGTGGCTGTGATCCGCGGGGGGAGGGTGCTGATTCCGGCAGCTGCGTCGGTGCTGGTGTGTCTCGCTCCGTTCCTTTCCTGTCTGTCGAATGGAGGCCGCGGACTGGTCGGCCTCCCGGCGCGGAATCCCGTCGTGCCCGGCGATTCGGATGCGTACGAGCATGCCTGGCACTTCTGGTGGGTGGGCTCGACCCTGGGCGCGGGGGGCGATCCCAGATTCTGCCCCCTGGCAGGGCCCGCGCCCGGCACCGGGCTGGCCGCACAGAACATAGGGTGGATCGACGCCGCTATCTTCGGAACGGCCATGCCGGACAGGCCTTCCGCGGCGCTTGCTGCCGCACTGGCCGCAGGCTCTCTTCTGTGCCTCGCAGGCGGCTGGGCTTTCGCCAGATCGTGGGGGCTCTCCGCTGCGGGCGCCGCATTCGCCGCGTGCTGCATGGTCTGGGCCCCCCCGAGGACTGCGCACCTCCTCCAGCACTACCAGGTGGCCTCCTTCGGCTGGGTGCTGATCGCGCTGGCCATGCTCCGCTCCTGGGCGGCCGGAACGGCCAGGCGGGGATCGCCTCTCCTGTTCGTCCTGGCGGGCGCCGCCGCCGGGCTGGAAAGCCCCTATCACACCGTATTCCTGGCCGCCGGTTCAGCGGCCACCCTGATTCTGTCCAGACCCCCGGCGAGGAAAGCGCTGGCGGCATCGGCCGCCGTGCTCGCCTCCGCCGCCATCGTCTGGGCTTTCTACGAAGCCTTTCCCGGCCCCCTGCCCGACGTCTCCGAAGGTTGGAGGGCTTCGGTGCTCTGGTCGGCCGAACCGGTCTCCTTCGTCATGCCGGGCCCCTTCGGCGTCCTCGGGCGCCTGTTCTCGGTTCCTCTCAGGATGCCCTGGATGCCCAACGTCTTCGATGGAGTTGTCACTCCCGGGCTGGGCGTCCTGCTTCTCTCCGCAACGTCGCTCGCGATGCGGATGCGAAGGGGGATGATCGCGGCCTGGGCTCTGTTCGGGGTGCTTGCGCTGGGCCCGGTGCTGAAGCTGTCGGGGCAGACGGTCGGTCTCTTCCTGCCCTACAGGGCGCTGCTCGAGGTGCCGCTCCTCGCGGGTGCCCGCTCGCCGTCCAGGTTCGCCATGCTGGCCGCTGCGTTCCTCTCGATTCCAGCGGCCTCCGCCTGGCAGTCGATGCGCCCCGCCGCGAGGCTCGCTGCGGCCGCGGCGCTGGCGCTGGAGCTGGTGCCCCCGGGCCTTCCGATGCTTTCCGACCGGGTGCCGTCCGTATATCTCTCCGGCGGTCTGGAAGGCCCCGTACTGGAGGTGCCGGCATCCCCGCAGGTGAGGATGTACGCCTTCTTCCAGACCGCCGACGGGTTGGCCCGCCCGGTTTTCCCGCTCGTCAGGAGTGCCGGAGGCGGCAGCCTTCCGGGACCCTTCGATCCCGCCTCGACCTCCCGTCCGGGCATCAGGGAGGCCGAGGAATCAGGAGTCTCGACGATAGTCTATAACAGATGGCTCTTCGACGGAGCCCGGCGGTACAGCCTCGACGAGCGCTATGCCGGGCTGTTCCCCGGCTGCAGCGGGACGGATTCGGTATGGGTCTGGCGGCGTTGAGGGTGGGGTTCGACCTCAGCGTCCTCCGACATTCGATAGGAGGAGTGTCGCGCTATGTCCGCGGGCTGTGCGGAGCGCTCGGAAGGACGGCCACTGGAGCCGGAGTAAGCCTGCTGACAGTGGATGTCCCCGCTGCTCATCCGG
>JAAYTY010000161.1 GCA_012523605.1 Candidatus Fermentibacterota bacterium | reverse complement strand
GCATCGCGGATCCCTCTCGCCAGAATGGGCCGTCCCGAGGACGTGGCCGAGGTCGTTGCCTTCCTGCTCGGCGACGGAGCATCTTACCTGACCGGAGTGGTGATACCGATAGACGGAGGAATGTCAACCTGAGAGGAGCAGCCATGTCCCTGGAGAGCCGCGTTACCGAGATCATCGTGAACAAGCTCGGCGTGAAGCCGGAGGAGGTAACCCCGGAGGCGGGTTTCCAGCCCGATCTCGGAGCTGACTCGCTCGACCTCGTCGAGCTGATGATGGACTTCGAGGATTCCTTCAAGCTGAAGATCTCCGACGAGGACTCCTCCAGCCTCAAGACGGTCGGTGACGTGATCGCCTACCTGAAGAACCACGGGGCGGGAGAGTAGGACATCCCGCAGACGGCAGCGCCGCCGCAGAAGCGAGGACTGACAACGTGAAGAGGCGTGTCGTAGTAACCGGCATGGGCGCCATCGCGCCGATAGGCCTGAACGTTGCCGAGTGCTGGTCGAGCGCCGTGGCCGGCAGGAGCGGGCTCGGCAGGATAACTCTGATCGATCCCGAGCCCTTCACAACCCGGATAGCCGGGGAAGTGTGGGGGTTCGACCCCGGGAAGTACATGGACCGGAAGCTGGCCGCCCGCACCGACAGGTACACCCAGTTCGCCCTGGTCGCCTCCAAGGAGGCGTTCGAGTCTTCGGGACTCAAGGACAGCGGCATGGACCCCACCCGCCTCGGCGTGATCATCGGAACGGGGATCGGCGGCATCACGACATGGGAGGCCGAGCACATCAAGGCCCTCGAGAAGGGGCCGGACAGGATAAGCCCCTTCTTCTGCCCCATGATGATCGGAAACATGGCCAGCGGGAGGGTAGCGATCGAGCTCAACGCCAAGGGCGTGAACTTCGCGACCGTGACCGCCTGCGCCACCAGCGGACACGCCATCGCAACCGCTTTCGACTGCATCCGCCTGGGGCGCGCGGACGCAATCCTGGCTGGGGGGGCCGAGGCTCCGATCACGATGATGGGCCTTGGAGGGTTCTGCTCCCTGAAGGCTCTCTCGACGAGGAACGACGATCCCAAGACCGCCTCCAGGCCCTTCGACAGGGACAGGGACGGCTTCGTCATGGCCGAGGGAGCCGCCATCGTCGTGCTCGAGGAGTACGAGCACGCGGCAAGGCGCGGTGCCCCCATGCTCGCCGAACTGCTCGGTGCGGGCATGACCTGCGACGCGTTCCACATAACCGCACCGGCCGAGGGCGGGGAGGGTTCCGCGAGGGCCATGGTCGAAGCCATGAAGGACGCCGGGATCACTCCCGAGCAGGTTGATTACATCAACGCCCACGGAACCTCGACCGAGCTCAACGACACGGGGGAAACCGCCGCGATAAAGACCGCCCTCGGCGAAGGCAGGGCGAGGCGGATAATGGTGTCCTCCACGAAGTCCGTGACCGGCCACATGCTGGGCGCGGCCGGTTCGATCGAAATGATCTTCTCCGTGCTCGCCATAAGGGACGGCGTGGTTCCGCCCACGGCGACGCTGGAGAACCCGGATCCCCTGTGCGATCTGGATTACGTTCCGAAGGTCGCCAGGCAGGCCCGCGTCGACATCGTCCTCAGCAACTCCTTCGGCTTCGGCGGGCACAACGTATGCCTGGCGATAGGCCGCGTTTAGAGACGGAGGAAAGAACGGCGGAGCGGCTCGAAGGCGGTTCCGCCGGGGACATCGAGGACATCCTCGGCCATTCCTTCGCCGACAGGGATCTGCTGAGGGCCGCCCTGACCCACGGATCCGTCCGGCAGGCAGGAAGAGCGCCCGGCAGGCTCGAGTTCCTCGGGGACGCAGTGCTGGAGCTGATCGTGAGGGAACATCTCATGAGGCTCCATCCCGGAGACGGCGAGGGGGCGCTCACGAGGTACAAGGCCGCCCTCGTATCCGAAAAGGCCCTGGCCAGGGCTGGAAGGGCCGCCGGCATAATGGACTCCGTCGCTCTGGGCGGCGGCGTTTCCGGTGGAGCGGTTCCCGACTCGGTGGTGGCCGGAGTGCTCGAGGCGCTGATCGGCGCGGTGTTCCTGGATTCGGGCGGAAACCTGGAAGCCGCGGGCAGGGCAGTCGAGAGAACGGTGCTCGGCACGCTCGAGATCTCGGCCGTGGAGGACCGTCCTCCGATGGATGCCTGCAGCAGGCTGCAGGAACTCTGCCAGGGCATGGCTCTCGGAACCCCCGGCTATGTTTCCGAGAGGGCCGGTGGTTCCGATCACGCCCCCGTATTCGTCTCCCGCGTGGAGATCGCTGGAATGTCGTTCGGCCCTGCCAGCGGGCGAAGCAAGAAGGAAGCGCAGCAGGCGGCTGCAGCCGAAGCCCTCGAGGCTCTGGAAAGCGAGGAGTGAGATGCATTACCACCTGCCGGAAGACATCCTTGCGATCAGGGATCTCTGCGCCGACATCGGCCGGAAGCACATCAGACCGGTGCGCGAGGAGCTCGACAGAGAGAATCGCTTCCCTACCGAGATCATGAAGGTGCTCGCGGACAGCGACATGTTCCGAATCTACATTCCGGAGGCGTACGGCGGGCTCGGACTGGGCGCTCTGGCGCTCTGCATCGCCGCCGAGGAGCTGAGCAGGGTTTGCGCGGGTGTAGCGACGACCTATGCAGCCAACGCCCTCGGCGCCATGCCGATACTCCTGTCTGGGAGCGAGGAGCAGAAGAAGCGGTTCCTGCCTGATCTCGCGGACGGGAGGAAGCTGGCCGCATTCGCCCTCACGGAGCCTGATGCGGGAAGCGACGCGGGAGGGATAAGGACGAAAGCCATCCGCGACGGCGACCACTATATCCTCAACGGCACCAAGCAGTGGATAACCAACGGCGGGGAAGCGAAGATCTACACGGTCATCGCACTGACGGATCCCGACCGCGGGCCGAGAGGAGCGTCGGCGCTCATAGTGGAAGACGGGACCCCCGGCTTCTCCTACGGCAAGAAGGAGGACAAGATGGGCATCCGCGCCTCCGCCACGCGAGAGCTCATCTTCGAGGACTGCCGCGTTCCCGCGGAAAATCTGATCGGGCGCGAGGGCACCGGCTTCATGGTCGCCATGAAGACCCTCGACAACTCCAGGCCGGGCGTCGCCGCCCAGGCTGTCGGCATCGCTCAGGGCGCTCTCGACGAGGCCATGATCTATGCCTCCCAGCGCAGGCAGTTCGGCCAGAGGATAGACTCCTTCCAGGGCATCCAGTTCATGCTGGCCGACATGGCCACTCAGATCGAGGCGGCGCGCGCGCTGGTCTACTGCGTCGCACGGATGATAGATGGAGGCGCGAAGAAGTTCGAGAAGGAGGCCGCGATGGCGAAGGTGTTCGCCAGCGACACGGCCATGAGGGTGACCACCGACGCCGTCCAGATACTGGGCGGTTACGGGTACATGAAGGAATACCCCGTGGAGAAGATGATGCGCGATGCCAAGATCACCCAGATCTACGAGGGCACGAATCAGATACAGCGGAATGTAATAGCCTCGGCCCTCATAAGGGAGACGGCCTCCAGGGAGAAATAGGAAGATGCGCATCGTCGTAGCGCTGAAGCAGGTGCCCGACACGGCCGACGTGAGGATCGATCCCGAGCGCAACACCCTGATGAGGGACGGCGTGCCCTCGATCATGAACCCCTTCGATGCCTATGCGCTCGAGGAGGGTCTCAGATGGCGCGATGCGCTCGGAGGAGAGGTGGTCGCCATCACCATGGGGCCTCCCCAGGCCGAAGAGATGCTCCGGGAGGCGATCTCCATAGGCGCCGACCGGGCCGTCCTGCTCACCGACAGAGCCTTCGCAGGCTCCGATACTTGGGCGACCTCCAACACGCTGGCTGCGGCCGTCAGGAAGCTCGGAGGAGCAGAACTGGTGTTCGCGGGCAAGCAGGCCATCGACGGTGACACGGCACAGGTGGGGCCCGGAATCGCGGCATCCCTCGACTGGCCGCAGGTTACCTTCGTAGGTAGGGTCAGGGAGATCTCCGGCGGTCGCCTGCTGGCGGAGCGATTCGTCGAGGGGGGCTTCGAAGTCGTGGAATGCCCGCTTCCAGCAGTGCTGACGATGCTGAAGGACGCGAATGTGCCGAGAATGCCCTCACTTCGTGGAAAGATGCGTGCGCGCACGGCGGACATAGCGAGATGGGGGCGTGGAGATCTGGAACTTGCACCCGAAGAGACCGGCCTCGATGGTTCGCCCACCCGCGTGGTGAAGATAGCCACGCCCGAAGCCCGGGCCGGGGGAGAGATCCACAGGGGCTCTCCGGAAGAGCTTGCGAGAATTCTTGCGGACATCCTTTTGGGCGGGGAGGCGGGGGAATGACGGCGAGGATCGAGGTCAGGGCCGAGATCTGCACCGGCTGCGGCCTGTGCGTCTCGACGTGCCCCTTCGCGGCCATCACGCTGTCCGGTGGCACGGCGGAGATCGGTGACGCCTGCACCCTCTGCGGGGCGTGCGAGGAAGCCTGTCCGTTCAGGGCGATCCTCATACGCAGGGATGTGGAGCCTGCCTCGAACATCTCCGCCTGGACAGGCACCATGGTCTTCGCCGAACAGCGTGACGGAGTCGTTGACCACAGCGCTCTGGAGCTCGTCGGCGCCGCCCGCAGGATCGCGGAGGTGGAAGGCGGGCCGGTGACGGCCGTGCTGTTCACAGGCGCCGCGGGAGACCAGCCTCGGAGGATGGTCGAACACGGTGCCGACAGGGTGCTCGTCGTGGAGCATCCGTCTCTGACGAGGTATCACACAGAGCCCTCGACGAAGATCCTCATGAGGCTGATAGGCGAGGCGAAGCCCGCGATCGTGCTGGCCGCGGCCACGACTACGGGGCGCGATCTCATGCCCAGGGTCGCGAGGCTCCTGAACACCGGCCTGACGGCGGACTGCACCGGGCTCGAGTTCGATGCGGAAAGGGGCGCATTGCTCCAGACGCGACCCGCATTCGGCGGCAACATCATGGCCACCATCGTATGCGAGAGGACGAGACCCCAGATGGCCACCGTCCGCCCCAGGGTCATGAAGGCGCTGGAGCCCGACCCGTCGAGGACTGGCGTCGTGGAAAGGATCGAAGCCCTCCAGGAGGAGCTGGAATCGCGCGCAAGGGTACTGGAATTCCATGCGATCGACGAGGGCGTCGCGGACATAGCCGAGGCGCAGGTGATAGTGTCCGGAGGGCGCGGGATAAAGGCGCCCGAGAACTTCGCGATGCTGGAGGAGCTCGCCGCCCTCCTCGATGGAAGCGTCGGCGCGAGCCGGGCGGCAGTGGATTCTGGCTGGATACCGTACCCGCACCAGGTGGGGCAGACCGGGAAAACCGTCCAGCCCAGGATCTATCTAGCATGCGGTATCTCCGGAGCGGTACAGCACAGGGTGGGAATGCAGTCCTCCGACACCATCCTTGCGATCAACAGGGACGAGTCCGCCCCCATCTTCCAGTTCTGCAGCGAGGGCTTCGTCGGAGACCTGTTCGAGGTCATCCCGGCGCTGGTGAAGGAGATCCGCAGGCGCAGGGGCGGAGCCTGAGCGCCTGCGATGGAACCCTGACCGGAGAAGGGGGGCCTCGAGCCTCCGGCGCATCCCCCACTGCTCCCCCTGACAGGTTCGTCGAGCTCGTCGGAGTTCTTCACGTCCATTCGACCTTCTCCGATGGATCGGGCTCTCCTTCGGACATCGTCGAGGCCGCCTCGGCCTGCGGGCTCGATTTCGTAGGGATCAACGATCACGAGAGCCTCGAGGCAGGGATGAGGGGCTATACCGGAAGGCACGGCGGCCTCCTGGTACTGTCGGGGGCTGAGCTGCACGGGCCGGGAGGCGACCATCACCTGCTCGCGTACGGTATTGACAGACTGCCGGCCCGCGGCTGCATCCGCGGCAGGATCGACGATATAAACGCACAGGGAGGTGTTGCGATCGCAGCACATCCCTGCGAGATACACGGCTGGCTCCCCGGAACGCGGGCGTTGCGCTGGAAGCCCGGTGCCTGGCCCGGTCTGGCGGGGGTTGAGGTCTGGAACTTCATGTCCCAGTGGAAGGCGGGTCTCGATCTCTTCGACCTGGGCAGGAGGCTTCGCGATCCGCGTGCATTCGTCGGGGGCCCTCCGGCGGAATCGGTGGATTTCTGGAGGGAGGTCGGGGGCTGTGCTGTCGCCGGACTGGATGCGCACGCCTTCAGGATCGGGCTGGGGAGGCGGAGGATCGAGGCCTTCCCGTACGAAACCATGTTCGGGTATCTCAGGACTCATCTTCTGATGGACCCGGCGGTCCTGCGGGGAGCAGAGCCCGCCGAGCGCGACCTGCTCGACGCCATGCGAAGGGGATGCTGCTTCTGCTCCGATGCGGCTCTCGGCGATGCAAGGGGGTTCAGGATTCTTCGCAGGGCGGGCGGGATCGATGCGATCCTGCCCGGTAGCGCGATCCTGTCGGTTTCCACCTCGGCCGGCACCCTGTATGTTCCGGCGGCGGAGGGTCATCTGGCGGTGGAGGTCCAGGGTGATGAGCCGCTCGTAGTCGAAGCTCTCAGGGAGGGGAGGACCTGGATCTGGTGCGCAGTCTTCTGACGGTCTTCGTGTGTTTCGCGATCGCGGCCTGCGATCCGTTGGACACCGTATACGATTTCCTGAATGCGCTGGAGAGGGCTGACGGATACGGCATGCTCGGGACCTTCTCGGAGAGCCTGGAGAGCCTGCTTCAGACGAGGTTCGATGATCTCAGGAACCTCGCGATGGAAAATCCCGGAACGGCCGGCATGCTCGTCGGAAGGATTCTCCCCGGGGTTTCGCCGCAGGATCTCCAGGGCATGAGCCTCGGAGGGTTCCTCTCGCTTCTCCTCCTTCAGGTTGATCCTGCGGGATACGATGCCTTCGAGATCACCCGCGAGCGCATCGAGATGAGGGGCGCGTCTGCCGAAGTGGTAATCGGTTGGGAGACTGGAGATTCACTGGTGATGGGGATGGTTTGGGAGGAGGGTGCCTGGAGGATCAACCGACTCGACCTGCTCGAGGAGATGTTCGATGGCCGTTGAAGCCGGTGCGGTGCGGGAGCAGGTTGACGGTGCCGGAACCGAGGGCGTTTCGGATGATGACAGATGTGCGATAGATCTCCCTCCCGTATCCGTGGAGTCGTTGCGCCGAATGCGATCATGGAGCAGGCGGATTCTTCGCCGCGTAATGAGGGGCGCCGGAAGGAAAGAGCGTAAAGCTCGACCGCCGGCCCTCCGCCGGAGTTCTCTCGAGGCGCGTCGTCGGGCACGGAACGGGGGACTGCGCCGAAACATGGCGGAGCCTTCGGCGGGGGGGCCGGGGGTGCAGGATGCCCCGAGGGCTGCGACTAGCGCTTTGGATTTCCAATGGTTATCTTATTTTCCTCTGACGCCGCTCTGCGGCGGCCGGCCGGGGCACCATCGTGGTGCCCGAATCCCCGCAAGGGGTTAGGAGGTTACTTGTGAAGAAGTTCCTGCTTGCCGTCTCCCTCCTCTGCCTTGTTGTCGCGTGCGGCGGTGCCAGCCCCGAGGCGACGGTCCAGAAGTTCTTCGATGCGGTCAAGGCGAAGGATGGCGAGACTGCTGTCGGCCTGCTCAGCCAGGCCAGCATCGATGAGATGAGTTCCGGCCTCGAGGAACTCAAGGCCGACACCACCGGCTTCGCTCTTTCCATGCTCACCGGCATGCTGGGTGTCGAGGTCACGCCCGAGGAGCTCGCGAACATGGACGGCAGGGACTTCGCAGCTCTTCTGTTCAGCTCCGACATGGTAGCTTCCGAAATCGGCGGCGGCACGTTCGAGATCTTCGGATCCGAGATAGAAGGTGACAATGCCGTTGTCAACGTGCGCATGACGATGAACGGCGAGAGCGACGAGGAGGAGCTCGAGCTCGTCCGCGAGGGCGGCTCCTGGAAGCTCAATCTGGAAGGCATGGGCATGTAGAACCCGGGCAACCGGGTAACCGGGGCCCCGGCATCCGCCGGGGCCCTTTACTTTACATATCGGGGCCAGGGCAAAGTATGTAAAGTAGAAGCACGTAATCAGTTGTTATCTATGGATATAAGCCTTCATATGAACCCCGGAGTTCCCGGGGCTTGCTTTATGATTATTATGCGATATATTCCATATTATGCCAAGGAATCCGAGACTCGATCACCCCGGCAGCCTCCATCACGTGATGTCGCACGCAGTGGAGGATTTCAAGCCATTCGCCAGACACTCGCTCTGCAGAGACTTCACCTCGAGGCTTCAGACACTGGTTCCGAAGCACGGAGTTAGGATTCTCGCATGGGCGCTGATGCCGAACCATTTCCATCTGCTCATCGAGACCGGGGGTTCTCCCATCCACGCTTTCATGCACGATCTCCTGACGGGTTTCTGTATCCGAGTCAACAGAGATCTGGAGAGACGCGGGCATGTCTTCATGAGCCGGTTCAAGTCCATTCTTGTGGAGAGGCAGAGCTATCTGCTCAAACTGGTTCGCTACATCCATCTGAATCCAGTCAAGGGTCTGGCGGGTGCGGATCCGATGAATCTCGAGTCCTTCAGATGGACCGGTCATCCAGCAATTCTGGGAGAGGATGACGTTCCATGGCAGGACACCGGGCAGGTTCTGTCGATGTTCTCGAAGATCAGACAGGACGCCATAAGGGCGTATATCAGCTTCCTCGGAGCAGGACTCGGTCTTGAAGACGAGCCCGGACTCGAGGAAGGCTTGTTCCAGGTCGGCAGGAGCGGTGTAGTCCCGATACGAGAGGTATCAACCGATCAGCGGCGTTACGATTTCGTCGGCGTTGTCCTGGGGAGCCGAGACTTCGCGGTCTCGGTCGTCTCTCGACTCGAGGGTTGCCGAAGAGGAGGGATCAGGAATCGCAGGAGTGAACATATCGCTCTTGCGAAATTGCTGGACGATATCTGCCGCGATTCCGGCATCCGCAAGCGAGAATTGAGGAGTCATAGAAGGAAAGCCGGATCAGTCCTGGCGAGGAAGATTGCATGCGTAGTTCTTTCAAGAAGCGGGTTCAGCAGAGCTGATATCGGTCGTCTCCTCGGCTTGACCCGTCAGGGGGTAGGTTGGGCGATAGCATCGTACGATCGAAACAAAACTATCGAAGCAGAAGAAAAGATAACAAAGTACTGTAGTCTGTTTAACGAGTATTTATAGCAATCTAGTTTATGCTAGTACTATAACATATTGTTTGATATGGTATTGCGTTTATGAGTCTGGCAGTTACTTTACATACTTTGCCCAGGCCCCTATCTGGAAAGCAACGAGCGGATGGCGGGGATGCTGCGGATGGAGTCGCGGACGACGGGGGAGAGGGTGTGCGTGAGCTTCTCCTCCACTGCGGCCCGGCCCTCCGTGAGCACGCCCGCCGCTTCATCGGCCCTGCCTGCTGAAACCAGTGCTTCGGCCAGCACGAGGAACCTGGTGGCTATATCCTGCTCCGCCAGCGGTGCAGTGTTCCTGAGCGAGCTCCTGAGAAGCTCCACGGCCCGAGCCGGGTCGGGAGGGACCTCCCGCCTGCCCCTGAGCGCCAGGAGCCCCTGCATGTATTTAAGGTAGCTGTTCTCGCGCCCGCCCAGCCATTCCTCGTCCAGCCTGTCGACCAACATGCCGGCCTCGTCGAGCCTGCCCATCGCCACCAGCGTCTCGGCCAGCCTGAGCCGGGCCTCCGAACACATCGACATGCTTCCCAGCCGCTCGAAAGTGGCCGCCGCCTTTCTGAATGCCTGCTCCGCGGCCCTGATGTCGCCCTCCCTGGTGTGCAGTAGGCCGAGGCCGAGGTTCCCGTAGCCCTCGCCCAGCTCGTTGTGGATGCGCCCGCTGACCTCCAGGTAGCGTTGGAAGTATTCCCTCGCCAGAGCTATCTGGTTCATGCGGCTGTAGGTGTCGGCGATGTTGAAGCAGGCTATCGCCACGCCCAGCGCATCGTCGTACCTTTCGTTGACCTCCAGCACCTCCATCAGCACCTGGAGTGACTTCTCGTAGTCGCCCATCTGCATGTAGACGTCCGAGATGTTGTTGAGGGCGCGGGCCTCGCCGAGCCTGTCGCCGTGCGCCCTGCAGAGGGCGATCGCCTTCTCGTAGTGGGGAAGGGCTTCCTTCCCGGGATTGAGGGCGTTCGTGATGTCGCCCATCCGGGTATAGAGCAGAGCGCGCAGCATATCGCTCCGGGGATGACCCTCAGGGGTCTCGCCAACTATGTCTTCCGCCTGTGACAGCCGGGCGAGCCCTTTGTGGAAGTCCCCCGAGAGGTAGTCGAGGAAGGCCATCGCTATCGTCACCTCGCCCTTGAGGAACTGGTCGGCAGAGGCCTCCAGGGCTCTCACATAGTAGTCCCGTGCCTCGGGATATCGGCTCTCCCTGTGGCAGTTGTGTCCCAGCAGGGCATTGATCTCGGCTGTCTCCTCTCCCGAGGCTGACTCGACGGCCTTCTTCAGGAAGACCTCGGCCCGCCCGCCTTCGCCGCACACGCTGAGCAGCTCGCCGAGCTGGCGCCAGGCTTCCAGCAGGTCTCCCTCGTCTCCGGATGCCTCGTCGACCTGAGAAAGGAAGGTTTCGTACCAGCGTATCGCCTCGCGGTTGGCGCGCTGTCTCAGAGCCTGTCTTGCGGCGGCCAGCGAGAACCTGGATGCCTTCTCCCCGGCTCCGCCCGCGCCGAGATGGAAGGCGGCAGCAGCCGTGTACTCCTCGCGCCCGGAGACGCACAACCCCTCGAAGTAGGCGCCCATCCTCTGGTGAAGCGCGCGCCGCATCACCTCGGACAGCTCGGAGCCGAGAAAGCTCCTTATCGCGTCGTGCGAGAAACCGTACAGGGGCTCGCCGTCAACCGAGTGCATCTCGACGAGCAGACCGGCCCTCAGATTGCGGTCTATGAATCCTGCGGTGGAGAGCTCGTCCGCCCCGGAAACAGCCGAGATGAGCCCGGCCGGGAAGGCTCCTGAAGTTATCGAGGCCATGCGGAGCATGGAGAGATCCTGCTCCGGCACCCTGGAGAGCTTCTGCCCTATCACGTCTGTCAGGCTCTCTGGTACGTTCATCGCGGAGGGCACCCTGTAGGAGCGCGTGCCGTCGGGGGAGTGGACTATGCAGCCATCCTCCGAGAGCGCGATGAGGAACTCCCTGAGGAAGAGCGGATTGCCTCCGCTCTGCCTGTAGAGCATCCTGACGAATGACGCAGGCACGTTGGGGTCGTGTATCGCGAACATCACAAGATTGCGGGCTTCGGCCTCGTCCAGGTTGGCCATCTGGATGTGCATCACGGGCAGGGAAGTCCGCAGGGATAGTATGCGATCGACGATCGCCGGACCGCCCTGCGTGCCGGTGCGCAGAGTGGTCAGGAAGAGAATGGGTGATTCCGTGGTGTTCCTGACGACGAAGCACAGAAGCTCAAGGTCGGGTCCTGTGATCCATTGGAGGTCCTCGAGGACGACGACCGTGTGGCCGAACGCGGCCAGCCCGGCCAGCATCTTCGAGAGATCCTCGAGAATCCTGAATCTGAGGCGCTCCTCCCGGAAGTACTGGGTGTCGTCACGGATGGCCGCCGGGAAGTCCGGGAACAGCTCGAGAGTAGCGGGATGCAGCGGTTCGACGGACTTCCTGAACGCCTCCATCTCCCGGGCAGTGAGAGAGTTCATGCGCTCCCTGAGCGGTATCACCAGAAGGGAGTAGGGCTGGCTCTCGTAGAACTCCATGCATCTTCCCCGTAGGACGCTGCTCCTGCGGAAGCGGCAGAAGCGCTCCACCTCGGTCACGAGCCTGGTCTTCCCCACGCCCGGCTCGCCGGACAGGAGGGTTATCCTCGAACCGTAGGCGGTGCTCTCGTCGAGTACCTGCCGCAGCTTCTTGAGCTCCTGCCTCCTGCCTACGAGCTGATTGAAGCTGAGCCCCGCCCTGCCCAGGGGGTCCTCGTCATGAGACATGAACGAGATCCTCCCCCTGCCGCTTTCCTTCGCTGCGTAGAGAGCCCTGTCAGCCCTCTCGATCATCTCCTCGATGAGTGCATCGGAATTCCTTCGATCCGCCACTCCCACTGAAATCGTGATCCTCAGGCCGCCGGGGAAGACCAGCGCGGCAGACTCGTCCACCAGCCTCTGGCCGAGGGTCAGCGCACCCTCGCCGCCGGTGCCCTTGAGCACGACCAAGAATTCGTCGCCTCCGAAGCGCACGGCGACATCCTCCTGTCTCACGCAGGACCGGATGATTCCGGCTATCATCCGCAGAACTGAATCCCCGGCGAGGTGGCCGTGCATGTCATTCACGAGCTTGAAGTGATCGACATCTATCATCAGGGCCGACCAGGGCTCGGCGGCGGGGGATGACGCGAACTCCGCCGAGACCTCGGAGAGATATGCGCGGGTGGGAATTCCGGTTAGGGTGTCAAGCTCCATGTCTGACCGGTCCCATGGAGGAATCGAAGGTTCCTGCGTTAGTGTACGCCCTCAGATCATGCCTCCGGTTCAGGAGGGGGCGATATCGATGCCGTGTCCCAGTCCTCCCTGAGCAGAACCAGGACCGCGGAGTAGGGAACGACGAAGAAGGTCTTTCCTTCCAGGTTGAGCTCGTACGCAGAGCTCTTCACGTACATTGCGAAGTCACCCTTCCGGGCTTGCAGAGGAATGAACTGGAGCTGAGGCCTGGAAGGTTGCTTCCATGGCTCGTCATCGGGCGCCACGGGGGTGGCCACCGGATAACCCGGCCCAACCGCCTCCACCCATCCGCTGGAAACCTTCTTACCGTCGGCGGCCGAGTCGGGCAGGTAAAGACCCGTGTGCGTGCGCTCTCCCGCCGAAAGCGGGGCTATCAGGAGCCTGTCTCCGGTTACGACCAGCCTGAGCTTGCCGACATAGGTCGAATCGTCCATGCGTTCTCCGCCTTCTCTCGGGGGCCGTTTGCTCCGATGCGGACTCTGCAAATCTAGGCCCTGCAGGGCCGGCGGGGTAGGGCGGCCCTCCATCAATGCGAGGGCACTCCGTCCTGCAGGATGCGGCTTGCGGATCTGGAATTCGAACAGCTTGACGTCGAGTGGTTGCTGAAGAACGCATTCTATGTGCTGATAAACGCTTACAGGCTTTGGACGATGGCCGGGACCGAGGACAGGGCCAGGCTGATCGCCCTGCTATTCCCCGACGGCCTGTACTATGAAAACGAAGGATTTCGAACTCGATCAAACGCCGATGGCTTCAGCGTTTTCGACCTACTCAAGACCCCCCATGACAACTTGGCGACCCTAACCATTTCTTGTTGGAACACCATCATCCCATGGCTGCAGGAAGTAGGTGCCCTGTTTGAGGTTTCGTGATCGCCTCAGCCGTAAGTGAAATCGTCTGGTCGTTTCGTGGAGCCGCTATCCGCCGTTCGAATAGATGCCCTGCCTGATTGTGAAGAGAGAGGTGTGTTGACGTAGAGGGGGCTGTCTGGACGAAGGTGCAGGTCTCTTTCGGAGTGATCCGGTCAGTGTCCGGGCAAGGAATCCGAGTGACTCGACCTTGACCGTCCAGCCCTCTTCAGTTCAGCAGGATGACCTTCGCAGCGGCCGACTGCGACCCGCAGGTCAACCGGACGATGTAGCAGCCCGGGGG
>JAAYTY010000160.1 GCA_012523605.1 Candidatus Fermentibacterota bacterium | reverse complement strand
CCGGCCAGGATTCCGATCTGCAGCGCCGCGTTGATCCTGAAGGGTCTGGCGCCCCGCCTGTCGGCGGCGCGACCGAGGAGCCATCCCCCCAGCGCCATGCCGCCCATGAAGCTCACCAGTGTCGCGGCCAGAGCGTGGCTGCCGCTGCCTGTGAGGAGCGAGAGCCTCCTGATCCAGATCACCTGGTACACGAGGCCTGCCATGCCGGACAGGAACAGCGAAGCCCCCATCAGCGACAGGGCTGAGGACCGGCTTCGGTGCGCGGTTCCGCCTGTCACGGCCCGCACTCTCCGGAGCAGGGCTTAGAGTCGGTGCCGGACCTGTCGCGGCCGGGAAAGGGCGCGGCGGCCTTCCGCAGGGTCTAGATCTTCACGCCGCCGACGAGCACCGGCGGCACCGTAAGCCAGCCCTTGCGCACAGGCTTTCCCAGGGCCTCGATCCGCGAGAACAGATCGAGGGGTTTCCAGTTCCAGCGGAAGTCCTTCACGGGCCTGCAGGAACCGCCCTCGTACAGGAACACTCCGTCCCTGGTCATGCCCGTGAGTTCGAGAGACTTCTGATCCACGAACCTGATGTACCAGAGCCTGCGTATCCTGATGCAGCGGGAGGACATGGCGGCGAGGTCCGCAGCCGTTCCGGCATCTCCGTCCATTCCGTATGTGGAGGGGCTGGGCACGGCCGGGCGCCCGGTCTTCCGCGCCCAGTACCTGTCGCAGTGCATGGCCCTGACCACCCCTCTCTCGATCCAGACCTGCTCGGAGCAGGCAAGCCCCTCGCGGTCGAAGGGCCTTCCCGGAACGGGGCCCCCGAACTCGCTGCGGAGCGTGAATCTCTCGGAGGCCACGCTCTCGCCCTCCATGCCCGAGAAGACCGTTATCCCCTCGTCCGAGGTTCTGGCGTTGAGCGCCATGAGAATGAACGGCATGATGTCGGCCACGGCCTGAGGCTCGAGCACCACGTCGATGATCCCGGGCGGCGACTCGCCGGGATCGCGCGCTGCGACGGCCTCCTCGACCACCTGCTCGATGCAGTCCGAGACCGGGATTCCGGACCACGCCGTAGAGTGAGTCGAGACGTAGCTCGAGCCGGTGCCGGCGTGCATGGTGAGCTGGAAGCCGGACTCGGTAGCCTGGTGCCAGGCCAGGTTTCCCGTGGAGGTCGCGAGCGCGGTCTTCTCGAAGGCCATGCTGGCAAGTCCAGCCGTTTCGATTCCGGCCCTGCCCGCCGATTCGATGGCGGCGGTCGCGGCACCGATCCTCGGTGCGGGCTCGGCGGCAGCGGTCTGCTCGTCCCAGGCTTCCACGACAGGATAGATCTGCCCCTCCTCCACCGGAGGCATGTACTCCGGATCGGCGGCTGAGCCCTCGAGAAGACGTTCGGCGGTTTTCACTATCTCCGGGATAGCCGTCGTGTCTATCCTGTGGGAAGTGTATTCCGCCCTGCGCGAGCCGTCACCTACGGAGATAGATAGCTCTCTGGTGAAGGTGTCCATGTTCTGGGTTATCCGGTTCTGACCGAACCTAACCGAGGCCAGCCTGTCCTCGGAGAGCACTGCGACCGCATGCGGCGCCTTCACTCTCTCCAGTACAGCCTCGACGAAGGCCAGCATCTCCTCGCGCGTCACCTCACACCTCCCCCCACGGTGATGTTCCGGAGACGCGCCGGGCTCGCCCCGTGCGTCATCCTGGCTGACTGGGGCGGTTCGCCCTTGCCGCAGTTCAGAAGCCCCATGGGTTGGAAGAACCGCTCGTCGGCTATGCCGTCGCAGCTCCCCCAGAACTCGGTCGTCCTCGAGCCGTAGAGCACCTTCTTCAAGGGCCGGCCGAGCCTCCCGTTCCTGATCTCTCGGAACCTGTCGCCTCCGAACTGGAAGTTCACCCTGTTCTGATCTATGCTGAAGGAACCTCTGCCCTCGATGTATATGCCCTGCTTCACCCCCGCTATCAGCTCCTCGGGAGTGACGGGCTCCCTCGAGGGCTCGAGATAGAAGTTCGGCTGGCGGTTGATGGGGAAGTTCCCGAAGTCCTGCGCACGGCTACATCCCCTGCTCGAATCCCTGCCGATAAGCAGGGCGGTGTCCCTCACCGAACCGAACTCCTGGAAGACGCCGTCCTTCACCAGATACCACTTCTGGCAGGGTACGCAGTCGTCGTCCCATCCCCAGCTCGCCAGCCCCATGGGAAGCGTGTTGTCGGCCAGGAAGCTGACGATGTCCGACCCGTATCTCAATCCGCCCTGGTCGGAGATCTTCACGAAGCTCCTGCCGGCGTAGTTGGCCTCCCAGCCCAGCGCCCGGTCGCTCTCGGTGGGATGCCCCACGGACTCGTGCATTGTCAGAGAGAGGTTGTGCCCGTCGAGCACGAGGTCCATCACCCCCGCGGGCCCTTCTTCCGCCATGACCTTCTCGATGGCCTCCTCCCGGAGCCTCTCGGACGATTCGACAAGGCGGTTCTCCTCTATCCATTCCCATCCGGCGGCACGGGCGCCGCACTGCAGGGTCCGGCTCTGGGAATCGCCTCCGTGGTTGGCATAGACGATCAGGGTGGGCTGGGTGTGTATCAGTTTCGAGGACACCAGGGATCCCTCGGTGCTCGCCAGCACCCGTTCGATCCTCTCCGAGTGGATCTGCGCCCAGCTCAGGCTCACCCGGCCGTCCGAGTTCATGACCTCCGAGCACTTCTCCAGAAGGCCGATCTTCTCGAGCCTGTCAACCTCGAAGGGATCCTGCACGCAGGGAGACTCGTAGCTTCCCTTCTGCGGACTCAGCGGAGCCAGTCTGACGCCTCCGGCGCCCGATCCGGCCCCTCTGCGGGCGATTTCCACGGCCCTCTCGACCGCGCTCTTCACGCTCTCGACGGACAGTCCGGTGCTGGAGGCAAAGCCCCAGCAGCCGCCGACTATCGCTCTGACACCGATTCCCTCCGAGCTACGGAGGGAAGCCTCCTCGAGCCTGCGCCCGCGGAAGGTGATCCTCTCCAGCGAGCGGCTCTCGACCCTCGCATCCCCGTACTGCACGCCTGCGGCGGCGAGTTCGGCGACCGCTGTTTCCGCCAGCTTCCTCATCGCGCCGTGTCGTCTCCTTCCCCGCCACAGGCGGCATCCGCCCTGCCGAGCACGGCTGTTATCCTCATCTGGAAACCCTTCCTTCGTGACAGGAGCTTCGAGAGCGCAAGAGCTGCCGCCAGACCCGCCGCAAGGCTTCCGAGCGCCCAGGCGGAGCTTCCGGACCCCTCGCCGCCGCCGGGCGAGAGTGCGAGCGCGGCCACGAGGAACACGACCGGAACGAGGAACAGCGCCCCGGAGAGGGCAAGGGCGGCAGCCGGCGCCAGCTCGACCTCCACCCTGTCCCCGGCCGTCGCTCCCAACGGGTTCAGCACGCGCACGTCCCTCCTCTTCCGCATGCCGGAGCAGAGGATGCCGCATCCATCGCGCCCGCCGCAGGTTCTGCATCCATCGGCGCCCGACAGCGCCACAATAGCTTCACCGGGCGAGGATTCGATGACGACGCCGTACTGCTTCAAAAGAACCTCTTTCCTTATTGTTGAGTATTGTGGATAAGCAGGCGGCATGACCAGTACGGACCCGGGAGGTGGGATGTGGCCCTGCTCCTTCTCTTCGCAGTGGCATCTGCGGGAGCTTCGGAACGGATCGACGGCCTGACGGCGCTCAGGAGGTTCGACGAGGCCTTCGAGGCCGCGG
>JAAYTY010000159.1 GCA_012523605.1 Candidatus Fermentibacterota bacterium | reverse complement strand
GGAGGAGATCCTGCAGGCCCTGGCCGGAGCGTCATGCGCGGAGGGAATCTGGGAGCGGAGCGAGGGCGAATCGAGAAGGCTCGAGGGCCTTCGTACCGCTTCGGGGCTCGTGTCCGGTCGGGAGCCCCCTGAATTCATAGAGATAGAGGAGTGCGGAGCCCGCTTCCTCGTCGACGTCAGGGCCGGCCACAAGACGGGCTTCTATCTGGACCAGGCCCTGAACAGGAGGCGGACCGCCGCCTGGATGCGGGGAAGGCGCGTGCTCGACTGCTACGGATACACAGGGGGCTTCACCGTCCATTCCCTGCTTTCGGGAGCCGCGTTCGTCGAGACCGTGGATTCCTCCGGTCCCTCCCTCGAAATCGCGAAGAGGAACCTGAGCCTGAACGGGCTGTCCTGCGGCGCCATGACCTGTTCCGACGCGCCTTCCAGACTGCGGGCCGCGAGGAGCGCCGGTGAGAGGTTCGATGCCGTCATTCTGGACCCCCCCCGGTTCGTATCGCGGCACGAGCATGTGATCCGGGCCGGAAGGGCTTACAAGGACATCAACATGGTCGCGCTCTCGATCCTCCCTCCCGGCGGGATACTGGCCACCTTCTCGTGCTCGGGCCTGGTCGGAGTGGAGCTGTTCCAGAAGATCGTGTTCGAAGCATCCGTGGATGCAGGCAGGGACGTGATGGTGCTCGAGAGGCTGGGTCAGCCTCCCGACCACCCTGTGCTTCTATCGCTTCCCCAGGGCGGGTATCTGAAGGGTCTTGTCTGCATGGCGCTATGACGCAGGCGCGGTTCGTTGACACGACGGCCGCCGTACGCGAGTTTCCGCCCGCAGGTATCTTGTCCGGAGGAAAACCGTGTCCTTCAGGATCGTTAGCAGCGCCTTCGACTCCCTGGGATTCCTCCCTTGCTGGTACTCCCGGTCGAGCTGCGATTCGTCGCCGCCGATCGGATGGGCCGATCCCCCTCGTGGAACTTCTGCCATATCGGTCGTCTGCGAGAGCATTTCCCGGCCCGAGCCCCGGTGCCACTGGTGTATTTTCAACATACCCCCGATACCTACGTCCCTGTTCGGCGGAAAGAGGAAGATCCCGGTTCTGGAAGACGGCATCAGGCAGGCGGTCAACAGCTTCGGAGTGACGGGCTGGACAGGGCCCGACGTATCCCAGGAGCATCTCGTTCTGGAGTTCCGGGCATCCTGCCTGTCCGCGGTCCTCGATCTCCCGCATGACGCCTCCTTCGCCGATGTCGCGAAGGCTTCGACCGGCCTTGTCCTTGCCGTGGCCCGGATGGCGGGGAAGTGGATACCAAGACCCCAGAGGGATTGCAGGGAGGGATGAGGATGATCGAGGTCTTTGCACTTGCCAGCTCCGCGTTCACTCACGGCGGCTCGATACCGGAGATCTATACCGGCGACGGAGCCGATATCTCTCCGCCGCTGGAGTGGACTGCTCCTCCAGCCGGAACAGCCAGCCTCGTCCTCATCTGCGAGGACCCGGATGCTCCGGTCGGCAACTGGATCCACTGGGTGGTCTTCGACATTCCCCCCGACTCGACCGGCCTGCCCGAGGGAGTGCCTCCGGGGACGAGATACGGCGCCTCTGCTCTGCAGGGGCTGAACAGCTGGGGGAGCTGCGGCTATGGCGGCCCTGCGCCCCCTTCCGGCACGCACAGATACTTCTTCAGGCTGTATGCTCTCGACTGCATGCTCCGCATCGGAGCCCGCTCCACGGCCGAAATGGTCAGGCGGGCGATGGAGGGCCATGTGCTTGCCTCAGCCGAGCTGATGGGCACCTACACCAGGAACCGCTGAGGGCCGATGATGCGGACGGCGTCCGGGCGGCGGCGGGCGGCCGACCTGCGCAGCCCCCTGGCATCATGCTGGACGCTCGACGAGGACGTGGTCTTCCTGAACCACGGCTCCTTCGGCGCCTGTCCGTCGCGGGTGATCGATAAGAGGATCGAGCTGATCAGGGAGCTCGAGCGCCAGCCGCTGGACTTCCTGGTCCAGAACTATGCCGCCAGGCTCTTCGAGCAGATAGCCTTCCTGGAGGATTTCACGGGAGCCCGGAGGGGCTCCATAGCGCTCGTCCCGAACGCCACATCGGGAGTGAACACCGTTCTGCGGAGCATCCCCTTCGAGAAGGGGGACGAGGTCGTCTTCGGGAGCCACGAGTACTTCGCAACCAGGAACGCCGCGGTCTTCCATTCGTCGGGCGCGGGAGCGAAAGCAGTCGAGGTCGTCATGCCGTTTCCGCTCTCTTGCGACGGCGAGGTGCTGGACGCAGTCATGGCGAAGGTGACGGGCAGGACCAGGCTCGTGGTGCTCGACCATGTGACGAGCGCCACGGGCCTCGTGCTGGACATAGCGCCCCTCGTCCGGGAACTGGGATGGCGCGGCATAGACGTACTGATAGACGGCGCTCATGCACCGGGGATGGTCCCCCTCAACCTCTCGTCACTCGGGGCCGCATACTACACCGGAAACTGCCACAAGTGGATGTGCTCGCCGAAGGTCTGCGCGTTCCTTTACGTGAGACCCGACAGACAGAGCCTGGTGCATCCTCTGGCCGTGAGCCACCTTCCCGCCGACTTCGAGAGCCCGGCCAGCGGGTTCCAGCTCGAGTTCATGTGGAACGGCACTTGGGATCCGACCGCCGCGCTCTGCGTGGAGGCGGCGGCCTCGGAAGTGGCCTCGCTCGTGCCGGGCGGCTGGCCGGAGGTCATGGCTTCGAACAGAGCCAGGGTCCTCGAGGGGCGCGCCCTGCTGTCGCGGATGCTTGGCATCGAGCCGCCTGCACCCGGGGAGATGATAGGCTCGCTGGCCTCCCTTCCGCTCCCCTGGAGAGGAATGCCCCGGCCGGTGCCGCACTTCGCATGGATAGATCCCCTGCAGGAATGGCTCCGGAAGGAGAGGGGCATCGAAGTGCTGATAACCGCTCTTCCGGCACAGCGGCTGCGTCTTCTGCGGATCTCGGCCCAGCTCTACAACGGCCCCGGCGAGTACGAGTACCTCGCCCGCAGCATTCTGGAGGCCCCGGCAGGGCTTCTCTGACGGAATGTCCGGGTCGGCCTCCGCCCTGCCGATCGCGAAGAACCCTGCCGAAGGCTTCCACAACAAGATGGAGATGATCGCCAGACGAGCCTGTGGCTTCAGGAACTTCGAGAACTGCCGGCTGAGAGTCAGGGCACTATGTTGCTGACCTGGACCCCTGCCCCACTTAATGGTGATGAACCGATGAACCGATGAACCACCGTAAGATGGTACGCCCGTCGCGATTCGAACGCGAGGCCTGCGGATTAGAAGTCCGCTGCTCTATCCAGCTGAGCTACGGGCGCACCTTGGGAGAATATAGCACCGCTTCGAAGTATGGGAACAAATGAGAGGGGGGGAGGACACCGATCCATCTGCAAGCAGAGGAGGCCGCCCCTTCCGGAGCGGCCTCTCCTTCTGGTACGCCCCCCGGGAATCGAACCCGGAGCCCACGGATTAAGAGTCCGTTGCTCTGCCAGTTGAGCTAGGGGCGCCTGAAACCCTGGGGTGGGAGACCGGACTCGAACCGGCGACCACTTGATCCACAGTCAAGGGCTCTACCAACTGAACTACTCCCACCGAAGCGACATTCACACCTCATCGAGACTACCATGTTTGGACGGGCTCTACCAACTGAACTACTCCCACCGAAGCGACCGCAATCTAGGCGAGAAGGGTGCCTAAGTCAAGCAAATGCCGCTATTGACGATGAGCCGGGCCGGAGATACGGTTTCCCTCACGTGTTTCACGATTGGCGGTACGGATGAGATGCCCCCGCTGCGGCAGCATGGACGACAGGGTGGTTGACTCCCGGATTGCGAAGGAGGGCAGGGCCACCAGGCGCAGGCGTGAATGCCTCGACTGCGGATACCGCTACACGACCTACGAGTTCATCGAGACCAGCTATCCGGTGGTGGTGAAGAAGGACGGCAGGCGCGAACCCTTCGATGCCGCGAAGCTCGAGAAGGGGATCGCACGGGCCTGCGAGAAGCGCCCCGTCTCGGCGCGTGACGTGAAGGACATGGTGGAGAAGCTCACCGCGAGGATCGCCGAGGAGTTTCCCGACGAGGTCACCTCCGGGTTCATAGGCGAGAGCGTGATGGAACTGCTTCATGGCGTCGACCAGGTGGCCTATGTGAGATTCGCGAGCGTCTATCGCGAATTCCGTGATGTGGCGCAGTTCAAGGAGGAGCTGGACAGGCTTCTCCGCGGCAGATAGAGAAGCCTCGGGGCTTGTGAGCATGAGGCCTTTTTCCTATGAATCGCACTGATTTCCAGACCCTTTCGGCCCGAGCCGGGAGTTAGCCGGGGCAGACGACGGATCCATTGCATCCCGTTCCCGGGCTCTTCTTCGCCCGATCCGCAACTGGAGGTCTATGGCAAGACTGAGGACATTCGACGGAGGCGCACACCCGCCCGAGAGGAAGGAACTCGCAGAGCGCCGCGCTGTGACCAGGCTCCCGGCTCCTCACATCCTCCGAGTCGCGCTGTGCCAGCACATGGGCGCACCATCCACCCCCTGCGTCCAGAAGGGCGACAGAGTTTTACAGGGGCAGGAGATAGGAGCGCAGAACGGCTTCATAAGCCTGCCCACGCACTCTCCCGTGGCCGGTACGGTGACGGGCGTCGAGGAATACCCGATGCCCCACAGGAGATCGGGACCCGTGGTGGTCATCGAGACCGAGTCCGAACAGGGCGAGCCGCCGTTCGAGCCCTGGCCGGATTTCGAGTCCCGCTCCCCGGCGGAGATCATCGAGCGGATAAGGCTCGCCGGCATCTGCGGGATGGGAGGCGCCAGTTTCCCGGCGTACGTGAAGCTCACGCCGCCGAAGGGCAAGTCCATCGACACTCTGATACTGAACGGAGCCGAGTGCGAGCCCTATCTCACTGCCGACCACAGGCTGATGCTCGAGAGAACCGGAGACGTAGCCTTCGGCATGGCCGTCCTCGCGCACGCACTGGGAGTGAAGAGGTGCTTCGTCGGCGTGGAGGCCAACAAGCCGGACGCTGCCGATGCGCTGAGGAGAGCCGGGCTCGATGTCGTCGAGCTGAGGGTGAAATATCCGCAGGGGGCCGAGAAACAGCTCATCAAGGCCACCACCGGCAGGGAAGTCCCGGTGGGGGGCCTGCCGCTCGACATCGGCGTGGTGGTTCAGAACGTGGGCACCGCCGCCGCCGTGGCCGAAGCCGTCCGCGACGGCATGCCCTCGATCAGGAGGATAACCACGGTGTCGGGCGAGGGCGTGAGGACTCCGGGCAACTTCGACGTCTGCGTCGGAACCCTCTTCTCCGATCTGATAACCGCGGCCGGCGGGTATCTTGAGGGAGCCTGCAGGCTCCTCGCCGGAGGCCCCATGATGGGCATCGCCCAGTTCACCGACGCCGTTCCGGTGACCAAGGGCACAAGCGGGATCGTAGCTCTCACGGCCGGCGAGTCGCGCCCCGGCTCCGAGGGGCCGTGCATAAGATGCGGAAAGTGCGTCGATACCTGCCCGATGCACCTCGTGCCCTGCGCGATCGCCACCGCCGGCGAGCATGCCGACTGGGAGGAGGCCGACCGCTGCGGCGCGCTCGCCTGCATAGCCTGCGGCACGTGCAGCTTCGTGTGCCCCAGCAGCAGATTCCTCGTGCACTACATCAAGCGCAGTCAGGACGCCGTCAGGGCGATGAAGCGCGCAAGGGAGGCATGATGGCCGAGACCAGGACCTTCCAGCTCTCCATGTCCCCCCACGTGGTCTCGGCGCTCCGCACCCGCAGAGTGATGTTCGACGTGGTGATAGCCCTGCTTCCGGCCCTGGCCGGGGCCGTGTGGCTGTTCGGTCTCGCCGGCGCCCTGCTTCCCGTGGTGCTGTCGGTCGTGACCGCGGTGACTGTCGAGTACCTGTGTCTCAGATTGATGAAGCGCCCTGTGAACGCCGCCCTGGACGGGAGCGCCGTGGTCACCGGCCTCCTGCTGGCGTACAACGTGCCGCCGGGAGTTCCATGGTGGCTTCCGGTCCTCGGCTCGGGCTTCGCGATCGTGGTTGCAAAACAGGCCTTCGGGGGGCTGGGTCACAATCTGGTGAATCCCGCCCTCCTCGGCAGGGCCTTCCTGGTGGCGAGCTTTCCCGTCCTGATGACATCGGGGTGGAGCGCTCCATTCGACTGGAGCCACCCCGGTGGATCGGGTTTCGAAACCCACGGCATCCCCGCGTCCGAGCTCGCTTCCGTTCCGGGCGCGGATGCCATTTCGGGGGCCACGCCCCTGCGCGTGATGAAGGATTCTTTCGGAGATGAAGATCTCCGCAGGAGTGCGGCGGTGGAGAGAGCCCTCGCGAGCGGCGGAACATACCTCAACCTGTTTCTCGGGAGGCGCGGAGGCTGCATAGGCGAGACCTCCGTGCTACTGCTCCTCGCGGGCGCGGCATACCTCGTCGTCAGGAAGGTCCTGGAACTGAGGATACCGCTCAGCTACCTTGGGTCGGTGGCGCTTTTCGGCTGGGCCTTCGGCGGTCCGTCGCTCCTCCATGGCGATCCTCTGTTCAGCGTTCTCACCGGAGGAGCCGTGCTCGGAGGGTTCTTCATGGCCACCGACATGGTCACGACTCCCGTCACCCCGCGAGGAAGGATAATCTTCGGAATCGGGGCGGGGATACTGACCGTCGTCATAAGGCGGTTCGGCGGCTATCCCGAAGGATGTTCCTATTCGATCCTCATCATGAACCTGGCCACCCCGCTGATCGACAGGTTCACGCATCCGAGGGTGCTCGGGGAGGTGAGGAGGAATGCGTGAGATGGCGAGACTGGGGTTGATCCTCATGGCCATGGGGCTTGTCTGCGCCGCGGCGCTGGGATTCGTGAACAGCCGGACGAAGGAGAGAATCGCCAAACAGAGGGAGATGGCCAGGCAGGAGGCGATGAACCTGGCGGCCGCCTCGCTTGGAAGCGAGCTCACTTTCGATTCCATCGAAGTACAGGGCCTCTCGAATCCCTACTCCGAAACGGGTAGAACGCTCTCTCCGGTGAGGGTCTCTTCGGCCGGCCGTCCGATGGGATACGTCTTCACGGCCTACAGGAAGGGCTACTCCAGCGTCATAGAGACGATGGTGGCGGTGGACCTGGAAGGGACCATCGCAGGCTCGACGATACTCTTTCAGGCTGAAACCCCCGGGCTGGGTACCAGATACGCAGATCCCGCCTGGCAGGCGCGGCTCGTCGGTCAGACGGCGCCGGCCCTCGAGAAGGACGGCGGAGAGATAGCCGGCGTGACCGGGGCTACGGTGAGCGGCAGGGCGATAGTCGGATCCGTCGCGGACGGCATCGAAGCCCTGCGCGCAGCGGGTCTCTTCGAAGAGGGGGGTGGCCTGTGACGCTCTGGAGGACCCTCACCAACGGGTTCTACACCGAGAACCCCATCTTCCGCATCAGCCTGGGCATGTGCCCGTTCCTCGCGCTGAGCACATCGGTTCAGAACGCGATAGGAATGGGCGCCGCCGCCACATTCGTGCTGGTCTGGTCGAACGCGGCCATCTCGGCCCTGCGGAACGTCATTCCCGACAAGATCCGCATACCGTGCTACATCGTCTTCATCGCGACGTTCGTGAGTCTCGTCGACATGGTCATGGCCGCCTATGCCCCGCCCCTCCACAAGGCGCTGGGCATCTACATCCCCCTGATCGTGGTGAACTGCATCATCCTCGGAAGGGCTGAGGCATTCGCCAACAAGAACACCGTCGCCGCGTCCCTCATGGACGGGATCGGCATGGGCATCGGGTTCACGCTGGCGATGGCGCTGATGGCGACCATCAGAGAACTGCTGGGCAACGGCACATGGTACGGCGTGAACATCCTCGGGAGGGACTTCGCGAACCAGCCGGTGCTGATAGCGATTCTTCCGCCCGGTGCCTTCATCCTCATGGGCTTCGTTCTCGGCGGATTCGCGATCATCGATCGTAGGAAGGGGCGTGCTGCATGAGCCCGGCGATCCTCATCTCCTCGATCGTGTCGTCCGGCTCGACCGGCGGAGGCAGCGGATTCGCACAGATCATGGGTCTCGTGATCGGCGGGATACTCATAAACAACTTCGTCCTCTCGAGATTCCTGGGGATCTGTCCGTTCCTCGGGGTTTCGAAGCAGCTCGACTCGGCCGTCGGCATGGGCGCAGCGGTCGTGTTCGTCATGGCGATGGCCGGCACGATGTGCTTCGCCCTCTGGGAGCTCCTGCTGGTGCCGCTCGGTCTGCAGTATCTCAGCACGATCGTGTTCATCCTCGTCATCGCCGCCCTGGTGCAGCTGGTCGAGATGATCCTCCTCAAGTACAGTCCGGCCCTCTACAAGGCCCTCGGCATCTACTTGCCGCTCATCACGACCAACTGCGCAGTGCTCGGCGTGGCGGTGATCAACAAGGACGCCGGCTACGACCTACTGCACAGTGTGGTCAACGCCGTCGCGGGAGCCCTGGGGTTCTGTCTGGCCCTGATCCTGATGGCCGGTCTCAGGGAGCGCCTGGAATACTCCGACGTGCCGGCGGCCCTCAGAGGCAAGCCCATCACCTTCATCCTCGCCGGCGTGATGAGCATCGCCTTCCTGGGTTTCGCAGGGCTGGGGGTGTGAACAGATGCACGCGATAGTCCTCACGGCATTGGCGGCATGCCTCCAGGCCCAGTCCACGGCGGGCGCGGTGGCTCTTCCGGCGATACTCCTCGGCGCCACCGGCCTCGTTCTCGGTCTGGGTCTCGCTGTCGCAGCCAGGCAGTTCGCCGTCCAGAAGGATCCGAGGGTGGAAGCCCTCGAAAAGCTGCTGCCCGGGGCCAACTGCGGAGGATGCGGATACCCGGGATGCAGCGGATTCGCCGGTGCGCTCGCCTCCGGGAAGGCCGAACCTTCCGGATGCGTCGCGGCAAATGCCGCCACCATATCCGCCCTCGCCGCGGAGATGGGGGTCGAGGTCTCCGACAAGGTCCGCAGGATCGCCGTCGTACAGTGCAACGGCGGACATTCCGCGGCAACGGCCTTCCGATACGACGGTCCCAGGGGCTGCGCCTCCGCCATGCTGGTCATGGGAGGCGACAAGCTCTGCAGATTCGGCTGCCTCGGCATGGGCGACTGCGTAGCCGCATGCCCGTTCGGAGCCCTCTCGATGGGGGTGAACGGCGTACCCGCGGTATTCCCCGAAAAATGCACCGGGTGCGGCAGGTGCGTGCAGGCATGCCCCAAGAGGATCATCACGCTCTGGCCGATCGACAGGCAGGTCGTCGTGGCCTGCAGCAACCGCGAGAAGGGAGCGGTTGCGAGGAAGGGCTGCACTGTGGCCTGCATCGCATGCGGCAGATGCGAAAAGGCCTGTCCCGTCCAGGCCATAACCGTCTCCGACAACCTGGCGCGCATCGACTCCGCGAAATGCGTCAACTGCGGGCTCTGCGCCACCGTCTGCCCCACCGGCGCGATCATAGACAGAGCGCCCGCCAGGCCGAAGGCCTACATCGACTCCTCCTGCGTGGGGTGTACTGTCTGCGCGAAGATCTGCCCTGTGAACGCGATCACCGGCGAGCTCAAGAAGAAGCACGACGTCGACCAGGAGAAGTGCATAGGCTGCGGACTGTGCGCTCCGAAGTGTCCGAGGAATTCCATCCGCATGGTCGGGGCGCTGTCCTACAGGAAGGAAGGAGCCTGACCTTGTCGAAGGAAGACTTGCAGGCGCTTCCTCCGGTCCACGAGCTCCTGGCCGAGCTTTCCGGCCGGGTTCGCGACCTGCCGCGGGCGCTGGCCAGGAGGGCCTGCCGTCAGGTCGTGGAATCGGAGCGCGCGAGGATCCTCGCCGGAGGCGCACCGCCCGACAGGGCACGCCTTGCCGCCATGTGCGAGCAGACCGCGATCGCGATGACGAAGACCAGCCTGGTGGAAGTCGTCAACGCCACGGGGATAATCCTGCACACGGCATTCGGCAGAGCCTGCCTGCCCGAAGCAGCCATCGAGGCAGTGGGCTCGGCGGCGAGGGGATACTGCAGCCTCCAGTGGGACTGGGACTCCGGGGCCAGGGGTGACAGGGATACCCATGTCGAGGGGCTCCTCCGGGATCTCACGGGCGCCGAGGCAGCGACAGTAGTGAACAACAACGCAGGGGCGACGCTCCTGGTCCTCTCCGCGCTCGCGAAAGGCAGGGAGGTAGTGGTCTCGCGGGGTCAGCTCGTCGAGATCGGCGGCTCCTTCAGGATACCCGACGTGATGAAGCAGAGCGGCGCGGTCATGCGGGAGGGCGGCTGCACGAACAGGACGCATTTGAAGGATTACAGGGCGGCGATAGGCCCTGATACCGCAGCCCTCTTGAGGGTCCATCCCTCGAACTTCCGCATAAGGGGCTTCACCAGCGAGGTCGAGCTGGCCGACCTGGTGGCGCTGGGCAGGGAGCACGGAATACCGGTGATCGACGATCTTGGAGCGGGCTCGCTCGTCGATCTCTCGGTCTTCGGTCTGCCGTCCGAGCCCACCCTGCCCGACAGCATCAGAACCGGGGCGGACGTCGTCTGCAGCTCCGGCGACAAGCTGATAGGAGGGCCTCAGGCGGGGATCGTGCTGGGCAGGAAGGATCTCCTGGACAGGATCAGGAAGCATCCTCTCGCCCGGGCCCTGCGTGTCTGCAAGCTGACCATGGCGGCCCTGGAGGCGACGCTCAAGGTGTTTCTCGAGGAGGCCGATTACATCAGGAGGAACCACCCGGTCTACGCCATGATCTCCGAGGACTCCGACTCGACCAGAGCCCGTGCCGAGAGGCTCTGCGCCTCCGTCATCCTCCCGGAGCGCTGTTCGGCGTCCGTCGCGGCCACCTCCAGCTACATGGGCAGCGGGGCTCTTCCCGACAGCGCCATGCCTTCGTGGGGGGTCGTCATCGCGAGCCCCGATGCGGGAAGGCTCGCGGCTCTTCTCAGGACCGGGGAGCCGGCGATCGCCGCGAGGATCGAAGCCGAGCTTCTCCTACTGGACATGAGAACGGTGTTCGACCACCAGGTCGGCGTCCTCGCCGAGAGGCTCTCGGTAGCTGCGAGGGAACTTTGGGCGTAGTAGCCGGGACTGCCGGCCACATCGACCACGGCAAGAGCTCGCTGATGCGATGGCTCACCGGCAGGGATCCGGACCGCCTGAAGGAGGAGAAGCTCCGCGGGATAACGATCGAACTCGGCTACGTGTTCATGGACCTCCCCGGAGGAGGCGTCCTCGCATTCATAGACGTCCCCGGGCACGAGAAGTTCGTGAGGCAGATGGTAGCCGGCGTCGCGACGATAGACTTCTTCCTCCTGGTCGTCGCCGCCGACGAGGGTGTGATGCCGCAGACCCGGGAGCACCTCGACATACTCAGACTCCTCGGTGTCGGGTCGGGGCTGGTCGTGCTCACCAAGTGCGATATGGTCGATTCCGACATGCAGGATCTGGCCGAGGCCGACATAGCCGACCTGCTCGAGGAAACGCCGTACCGGGGGACAAGGGTGCTGAGGGTCTCCTCCGTGACGGGCGCCGGCATGGAGGATCTCAGAACCGCGCTCGAGGAGAAGGCTGCGACGGTCGCCGCCCGCGACCGCGGTGGCAGATTCAGGCTCGCCATAGACAGGGTTTTCACGCTCCAGGGGCACGGTACGATCGTCGCCGGAACCGTCCTCTCGGGTTCGGTGACCCCGGGTGACGGGGTGGAGCTCCTTCCCGAGGGTAAGGTCTTCCGCGTCAGAGAGATAAGAGTAAACGAAGGGCGCTCGAAGGGTCCCGGCACGCCCGGCGACAGAGTCGCGTTGAACCTCGTGGGACTGGAGAGGGAAGAAGCCTGGAGGGGAAGCTGCCTGGCAACGCCGGGATGGCTGAGGGCGGTCACAGGAATAGACGCCGAGTGCACGATGCTGGCCGATTCCGGGCTCGAGCCGCGCCAGAGGGTGAGGTTCCACACGGGCACGGCGGAGGTCATGGCCAGGGCGATCCCCATGACCGAGGCCGGCATCCCGCCGGGCGGAAGCGGCTTCGTCCACTTCCAGCTCGAGGAGCCCGTGGTGGCAGTCCCCGGGGACAGATTCGTGGTCAGGCGCTTCTCTCCCGTCCGTACGATGGGAGGAGGACTGATACTCGAAGCGGGGACCTCCAGGCTGAAACGGAGGATGGTCGAGGAGAGACTCAGACGGGTCGAGATGCTCTCGGACGGGGATCTTGCCGGCATCCTCCAGTCGAGGCTTGCGGAATCACCGATGGAAGGGATAGTCCCGTCCTCGCTGGCCGGGGAGCTTGGGAGAACGGAACAGGAGATACTCACTGTCGCGCGGGTACTCGCCGATGCCGGAGCGGCGGCTCTCTTCAGGGACGGCTCGACTGTCAGGATAGTGAGCGGCGAGGCGGCGGCATCGGCCGCAGGCAGGCTGCTGGGGGCGCTCGAGGCATACCATGCCGAGCGCCCGCTGAGTTGCGGCCTGCCGTCTTCCCAGGTGGCGAGGCTGCTTCCCGGTATTCCGCAGTGGTTCACGAGGAGCCTGCTCTCGGGGATGGTCGACCGCGGAGAAATAAGGAAGGAAGGTGACAGGCTCGCCCTTGCCGGGCACTCGGCCGAGCCTGATCCGGGTGCAAGGGCGCTTCTCGATGCCAGGATCGCCGAGATAGAGCGGACGGGCTTCAGGGGGTTCGAGGAGTCCCGGCAGGGAGCCGCCGATCAGGCGCTCGAGGCTCTCCTCGAGAGGGGCGAGGTCTTCGAGCTGGAGAAGGGGCTCTACTCGTGTCCCTCGGTCGCCGAGACCGCGGGCAGGTTCCTGGAGTCCAGATTCGGCGGTGCCGGATTCCGCCTCGGTGAGCTCAGGGAGGCGCTGGGCGTCCCCAGGAAGACGGCCGTGCTCTGGGCCGAGCAGCTCGACAGGCTGGGCATCACGGAGCGCACGGGCGATCTGAGGAGAATCCGCGGCACCGGGCGGCCCTGCTCCCCGTAGCGGGTCTGCGTCTGCATAATAAACACTCACTTCGCTTCACTGCGGAACCGGAGGACGGATGCACATAGCGGTAGTAGGCAGCGGGTATGTAGGCCTCGTGGCGGCGACGTGCTTCGCAGAGATGGGGAACTCCGTCGTCTCCGTGGACAAGGATGCGCGCAAGATCGAGATGCTGAAGGCAGGGAAGGTGCCCATCTACGAGCCGGGGCTGGACGATATGGTCCAGAGGAACCACTCCGAGGGGCGGCTGGACTTCACGACCGATCTGGCGGAAGCCGTGAGGGTCAGCAGTATCATATTCATAGCGGTCGGCACTCCGCCGGACGAGGACGGCTCCGCCGATCTCAAGCATGTTCTGATGGTCGCCAGAGACATCGGCAGGTCCATGGACGGGCCCAGAATCGTCGTCAACAAGAGCACCGTCCCGGTAGGCACGGCCGACCTCGTCCGAAATGAGATACAGGCCGTCACCGATCATCCCGTTAGCGTAGTGAGCAACCCCGAGTTCCTCAAGGAGGGCTCCGCGATCGACGACTTCATGAAGCCCGACCGCGTCGTGATAGGAGTCTCCGACGCTTCGGCCGCCGAGGTCATGACCGAGCTCTATGCTCCCTTCGTCCGAACCAACAATCCGATCATCGTGATGAGCAACAGGAGCGCCGAGATGACGAAGTACGTCGCCAACAGCCTCCTGGCCTCGCGCATTTCCTTCATGAACGAGATCGCGAACCTCTGCGACGCCATAGACGCCGACGTCAACGAGGTCAGGATCGGCGTCGGCTCGGATCACAGGATCGGCCCCAGCTTCCTGTTCCCCGGCGCGGGATTCGGCGGCTCGTGCTTTCCCAAGGACGTGAGGGCCCTGATGGCCACCGCCCGTGAACACGGATGCAGGCTTCTGTCCCTGGAGGCGGCGCACGAGGTGAACGAGCGCCAGAAGAAGATCCTCGTGGACAAGATCGAGGCCCATTTCGGAAGCGACCTCTCGGGCAGGCGCTTCGCCGTCTGGGGGCTGGCCTTCAAGCCCAACACCGACGACACAAGGGAGGCCCCGGCGCTCGTGATAATAGACAGGCTGAAATCGATGGGCGCATCCGTCAGCGCGTATGACCCCCAGGCCATGCCCAACGCGAGAGAGCGGCTGGGTGACTCCGTAAGGCTCTGCCGGAACGCCTACGAAGCGCTGGAGGGCTCCGATGCCCTGGTCCTGGTGACCGAGTGGTCGGAATTCAGGGAACCCGATTTCGACAGGATACGTTCCATGCTGAAGACGGGTGTCCTCTTCGACGGGAGAAACGTCTGGAATCCCGAGAAGCTGAAGAGGATGGGTTTCACCTACTACGGGATCGGAAGGCGCTGATGAGGCGGACGGGCATGGTGCCGGCCCTGCTCGCACTTGCGGCTGTTTCCTCCAGCGCCGTCGGGCTCGACGGATATGTCGTCCCGGGAGTCGAGACGGGAGAGGTTCTGATGACGGTGCATGTCTGGGGCGAAGTCAGGTCGCCGGGCACCGTCCAGATTCCCGTGGGCTCCGACCTCGTCGCCGCCCTGTCCGCCGCCGGAGGCCCGACGGGCAGCGCCGATCTCGGCGGAGTCAGAGTGGTTTACGATTCGGGCCCTGATACCGAGTACGACCTCGACGACTATCTCGACGGCGAAGGCGCCCCGGTGCCTGTTCTGACACAGGGCGCAACCGTGTATGTCCCGCAGTCCAGCACCGCGTGGTGGAAGGATACCATAGACTTCGCGTACAAGATCATCGTCGCGGTCAATCTGGTCTGGATTCTGGCCAAGCAATGACCGTACAGCCCGAAGAGAAGGAGACCTTCAACCTCGCCGAGTACATCTGGCTCGTACGCCAGGGCAAGTGGATCATCCTCGCCTTCGTGGTGGCCTCCCTGGGGGCCAGCATCTTCGTCACTCTGCGCACCAGGCCCGTCTATCAGTCAAGCGCCACCTTCATCTACGGCCTTTCCAACATGGTCTCGCAGACCCTGGATCTGCCGAGCGTCTTCTGGTTCGAAGTCGATGCTCTGAAGAACAACCAGATCCAGATAATCCGAAGCAGGTCCATGGCGGAGGCGGTAGCGGACTCCGTACTCAGGAGCCCCGATTCCGACAGTCTGATATCGGTCCTGTTCGACGGGGCCGTTCCGCCTCCCAGGAACCTCAGGGACGCCCTCGTCGGGCTCGTCGCCGGCAACATTTCGGTTAGCGTGCTGAAGGACAGCGACTTCTTCGTCCTCTCCGCTACGGGCTCCTCTCCGTCGGCTTCGGCGGTACTGGCGAACCTGGTCGTGCACACCTTCTACAGGAGAAACCTCGAGGAGGCCAGGGGGGAGAGCAGGGAGGTCAGGCAGTTCCTCGAGAACCAGCTTGCGGCCGTGGAAGCCGAGCTCCAGCAGGCCGAAATCGATCTGGAGGAATACAAGACGGCGCAGGGCCTGGTCGACCTCTCCACCGAGGCCAGAGACCTCGTATCCACCCTGGTTTCGCTGGAGACGGGCGCCACCGAGGCCGCCACGAACGCCGGCGCCCTGGAGGCGCGCGGGGCTTATCTCGCCGCCCGGGCGGGTGAGTTCAGCGAAGGGCTCGCCGAAGACATACAGAATCTGAACAGCGCTTTCGTGAACTCCCTCCAGAATGATCTGGCGGCGCTCGAGAGCGCCCGTGCGGCGCTGATCGCTGACGGGATAGCGGAAGACGACGGCGCGCTGGTGTCCATCGATTCGCAGATCGAGGCTCGTCGGGCTGCGCTCTCAGAGGCCCTGGAGGGGCTCGCGCTGTCCGCATTCCCCGACAACCCCACGGCGGCTCTCCAGAACATCATGGTCGAGCTCGTGGACACCGAAGCCTCCATCAGGGCCGAGAGGACGAGGGAGGCGGAGCTGCTCTCCAGGGCGGGGGAGATCGAGGCCCGCCTCTCCAGGCTTCCCGCCGCCGAGATGAACCTCGCGAGGCTGGAGCGCAACAGGACCGTGAGCGAGAACGTCTACATCCTCTTGAGGACCAAGTTCGAAGAGACGAGAATCGCCGAGGCCGGCCAGATAGGCAACGTCACAATAGTGGACACTGCGCTCCCCGGAGCCATGATCCTCCCCTCGAAGCAGAAGAACCTGATCATGGGCCTTCTCGTGGGGCTAGCCCTGGGAATCGGCGTGGTGCTGCTCCGCGAGCGCCTGGATACGAGCCTCTCCAGCCCCGAGCACGTGGAGGCGCTGGGGATCTCCATCCTAAGCGTGATACCCAGGATGAGGAAGCCCGCCGGGAAGCCCCGCTCCAGATCGGAGGGCGTCTCGGGAAGCGTTGTGACTCTCGTCTCGCCCAGGGATCCGGTGAGCGAGGCCTACAGGGATCTCAGGACCGGTCTCAGGTACAGCAGGGCGGGCAAGCCGCTGAAAAGCGTGCTCGTGACCAGCGCGGGCCCGCGCGAGGGAAAGTCCACAACCTCCTCCAATCTCGCCGTCGCCTTCGCCCAGGCCGGACAGAAGTGCCTTCTCGTGGATGCGGATCTGCGCAGGCCGGTAGCGCACAGCCTCTTCGCGGTTCCCAGAGAGCCCGGGCTGTCGGAGGTCGTGGCAGGGCTCTCGGACATCGATTCCTGCATCAGGAAGACGAGAATCGAGGGACTGGATCTCCTCCCCTGCGGATTCATCCCCCACAATCCCTCCGAACTGCTGGGCAGCGGCAGGATGTCCGAACTGCTCTCCGAGCTCGAGGGCCGCTACGACATGATCATAGTCGACAGCCCCCCCGTCGCGGTGGTCACCGATGCGCTGGTCCTGTCGGCCGAGGTGGACGGAGTCCTTCTGGTGGTGGGCGCCAAGCTCGGGAACAAGAAGGTCGTCCAGACAGCCCTGTCCAAGCTCTCCCGCGCCGCGGGATACGTCACGGGAGCAGTCCTCAACGGGTTCGATCCCCTTCGCATGTACACTTCGTACGGCTACTACACGTACAGGTACTACTACTACTATTCCGAAGGCGACCGCCGGAAATCCGGCAGGCGCCGCAGGTCCGACCGGGGTTCCCCGGAGTCCACCTCCTGACCCTCCCGACAACGATCTGAGTCATCCGGCCCGTCCCTCCCGGGATGACTGTGCGGTCCCCGGTGGCGCGGGGGTGGCGGCTGATGGCGCTCTGTGGTAGAATTCCCCATGAAATGGGTTGACAGTGGGACAAAGTGGGATAGAATATGCCCACAGGAGGACCATGGCCGATTTCACGGGGAAGCATGTCCACTCTCTGGACGACAAGGGCCGGGTGAGCGTTCCGGCGCAGTTCCGGCGCCAGCTCACAGGGGAGGACCTCTTCCTCAACATGGGGCTGGACGGCTGTCTGGAACTCTATCCGGCCGAGCGGTGGACCGTCCTGCGTGAGCAGCTCGGCAGGCTCTCGAGGAGCCAGTCCAGACAGCGCTTCTTCCTGAGGCGGTTCGCGAGCAATCTCAGACCCGTGAGCATAGACGCCCAGGGCCGGATCAGCATCCCCGCCGACCTGCAGGCCATGGCCGGAATCTCCGACACCGCAGTCTTCCTCGGGCAGCTCGACACCATCGAGATATGGTCGCCCGAGAGGCTGGCGGCGGCGATGAAGCGCGAGGATGCCTCGTACGAAGAGGTGGTCGAGGGGCTCGATATAGATCTCTAGAGTCCTTGCAGCCGGGGGGCTCGAGATGTCGCGGCAGGCAGCGAGAGCACTAGCGAGGCCCGTTCCCGTAGCTGTGCGCCACCTGCCGGTGATGGCCGGCGAGGTGATCGAGTTCTTCGCCTCCGCGAGACCGCGCCTGGTGGTCGATGGAACCGCAGGTGGAGGGGGACACTTGGTGGCTCTCGTGAAAGCGTTCCCGAAAGCCTCGATTCTTGCGGTGGACAGGGATCCTTCGGCGGCAGACGCTCTTGCCGCCGCCTGGAACTCCAGGAGCGGTCTCGTGATCCGCCGGGCCTCGTACACCTCGATCCCGGAGATTCTCGAAGAGACCGGCCTCGGCAAGGCGGATGCCGCTCTGTTCGACCTCGGCCTCTCCTCACTCCAGCTGGACGATCCAGCCCGCGGCTTCTCCCATTCGCTGGACGGCCCCCTCGACATGAGGTTCGACCACGGGACCGGCCCATACGCATCCGAGCTGGTGAACGGGCTTCCGGAAGCCGACCTGGCGGACATCTTCTGGAGGTGGGGCGGGGAGAGGTGGTCCCGGCGGATAGCCAGGGCGGTGGTCTCGGCCCGCCCGGTGGAATCCACGCTCGATCTCGCCTCGGCTGTCCGCAGGGCCGTCAGGGGCAATCCGGTGAAGTCGGTCTCCAGGGTGTTCCAGGCGCTCAGGATAGCTGTGAACCGGGAGTTGAGCGAGCTGGAAACCCTTCTAGACGGGCTTGCCGGCTGGATGGCGCCCGGGGGCCGTGCAGCCTTCATCACCTTCCACTCCCTGGAGGACAGGATCGTGAAGCGGTTCTTCATGGATTCCCCCGACTTCACGCCATGCCGGCCTGCCTGGAGGGCGCCCACCGATGCGGAGCGTCTCGCGAATCCCAGGGCGAGGTCGGCCAAGCTGAGGACCGGGGTGAGGTCGTGACCAGGCGGAGACAGCTTCTGACGGCGGCGGTCCTCCTCGGCACGGCTCTGGCTGTGAGCCAGATTGCCTTCTACAACTGGAGGATCGTCCTCGCGCTGGAGATGAGGGAGCTGGAGGAGATCAGGACCTCTCTCCAGAGAGAGGTGCGCCAGCTCGAGAACCGGCGGGCGGAGCTGACCGCTCCGGCCAGGTTGGCGGAGATAGGCTCCGCCCTCGGCCTGGCGCCCCTGCCCCTGGACAGGATGGCTCTCTGTTGCGGATCGGCGGAGGGAAGGTCGGGCGATGTCGCAACCCTCCCCTGAGCTGAGCCCCTCGAGAAGGGATGCCAGGATCAGGCTCGCCATGGTCCTGACCGCGGCGCTCTTTCTGGTTGTCGCCGCCAGGCTGTTCAAGCTGCAGGTCCTTCAGCACGACGAGTACGCGAGGAGGGCCGACGCCCAGCACACGCACACGGTGATACTCGATCCCGCGCGGGGCTCCATCTTCGACAGGAACGGGTACCTGCTGGCCGGAAACAGCCCGGTGGTCACGCTGGAGGTCTACTGGCCGAGCGTCCCTGCCGGTTCCGAGTCGGCCATAGACAGCCTCCTTGCCAGGATCAGAGGCGCCGGAGCCGAAGTCCCCGTTCCCGACAGGACCGGCGTCAATCAGATCATCGCGAGCGACATGCCCTGGGAGGAAGCTCTCCCGATCATCTCCGGGCCGGTCCCGATCGGGGTCAACTGGAGAGTGGGCGCAAGGCGGACCTATCCGCTCGGCGACGACGCCGCCCAGATAATCGGCAGAAGCACGAGAGACTGCAACGAGGGGCTGGAGAGGGAATTCAACAGCCTTCTCACGGGCGAGCCGGGCGTCTGCCTCGTGGAGCGAAGCGCATATCCCGGGATGAGCATCACGAGCCCGGAGGCTTCCGGCACCCCGCCGGTGGACGGAGACGACATAAGGCTGACCATCGACGCCAGGTTCCAGAACATCGTGCAGGAGGAGCTGGAGAGGGCGGCCGTCATGTCCGGCGCCGAATGGGCCGCCGCCGTGCTGGTGGATCCAGCGACCGGAGACATCCTGGCGCTCGGCGGCTTTCCCGTGCGGGCGCCGGACGGATCCCTGCTCGCCAACCCCTGCATCTCGAGCATCCACGAGCCGGGCTCCACCTTCAAGATAGTCACTCTCGCTGCCTGTCTGGAGGAGGGGCTGCTTACCTCCTCGGACAGCTTCGACTGCAGCGCCGGCCGCATTCCAGTCGCGGACAGGATGATATCGGACTGCCACTCGTTCGGCGTCCTCAGCGTCGAGCAGATAATAGCGCAGTCCAGCAATGTCGGGACGATACAGATGGCCGGCTGCCTGGCGGATTCCACTCTATACGAGTACAGCAGCCGATTCGGTTTCGGAGCTCGCACAGGGATCGAGCTGCCCGGCGAGGAGGAAGGGCTCCTCCACAGGGTTTCCGAATGGTCGAGGCTCTCAAGAGCCTGCCTGGCGATAGGTCAGGAGGTGGCGGTGACCCCCCTCCAGCTCGCCATGGCGTTCTGCGTCGTGGCCAACGGAGGAAACCTGGTCCGGCCCAGACTGGTGGCCGCGAGCCGAGGCACGGACGGCTGGCGCGACTGGTCCGGCATCAGGCCCAGAAGGGTCATCTCCGAGGAAACGGCCGCCGAGATCCGCAGGATACTCACCGAAGCCGTCGAGACCGGCACTGGCGCATCCGCAGCCGTGAGAGGCGTCAGCGTCGCCGGGAAGACCGGCACGGCCGAGAGGCTGGGCTTCGGTGCAGGGGCCTACCTCTCCGCCTTCGTCGGGATGCTTCCGGCGGAACGGCCCAGGATCGTCTGCGCCGTGGTGTTCGACAGGCCCGACTACGCCTACAGGTTCGTAAGCTCACTTGCCGCGCCGGTCTTCTCGAGCATCATGACCCGGCTGCTCGCCTCCGATCCCTCCATCGCCCTGGGCGTGCCCGAAGAAGCCGGGGGAGTGGCGGTGCTCCGGTGAAACTCGCTACTCTTCTCCAAAGCGCCGGGATACCATGCCCCGCCTCGATGGAGAGTCTGGAGATCACCTCGCTCGCCTGCGACTCCAGGAAGGTCCGCCCCGGGTCTCTCTTCGTCGCGATCAGAGGCTTCCGCGAGGACGGCCGCTCCTTCGTCGGAAGCGCGCTCGATTCCGGAGCCTCCGCCGCGCTGGTGGAATCGCGGTCCCCCTCGGACGCCCCATCCGTGATCGTGAATCCGTCGGGAGACAACAGGCGCGCCATGTGCCTCCTGGCCGCCGAGTTCTTCGGCAGGCCCTGGGAGCGGCTCGAAATGATCGGCGTGACCGGCACCAACGGGAAGACCTCCACGGCCCACATGGTGCGCTGGATCATGGAGGGGGCCGGGAGAAGGTGCGGCATTCTGGGCACTGTGGGGCATGTCGTCGCAGGAATACCCGTTCCCGCTTCGGAAACCACGCCCGACTCGCTCAGGCTGACCGAACTGCTCGGCTCTATGTCGTCCGGGGGTGACGCCGCCTGCGTCATGGAGGTCTCGAGTCACGCTCTCGAGCTCTCGAGAGTCGAGGCGGTGAGGTTCGACGCGGCTCTCTTCACGAACGTGACGCAGGACCATCTCGATTTCCACGGCACGATGGAGAGGTACATCGCCGCTAAGATGCACCTCGCGGATCTCCTGAAGCCCGGCGGCCGGGCCGTGTTCGGAACCTACGCGCCGGGATGGAACGTTCCCCTCGGCGCGCTGACCTTCGGAACATCGGAGGGGGATTCCTTCAGGGTGAGGGACGTGAGGTCACGCGTCGCCGGGGTTTCCTACGTGCTCGACGGGCCTGGATTCTCCATTCCCGTGGACCTCGCCGTTCCGGCGCGCGTGAATGCCTTCAATTCGGCCGGTGCCATTGCGGCCTGCACGCTCCTCGGAATCCCGGCCGACCGTTCGGCCGAGCTGCTCTCCTCCTTTCCTGGCGTACCCGGCCGGATGGAGAGGGTGGACGCGGGCCAGGACTTCCTGCTGGCGGTCGATTACGCGCACACACCCGACGCGCTCGAGCGCGTGCTGACGCAGGCGAGGGAGCTGTCCGAAGGAAGGGTGATCGTGGTCTTCGGCGCCGGCGGCGACAGGGACAGGTCCAAGCGACCCCTCATGGGGGCCGTCGCCGGCTCGCTGGCCGACGTGGTGATCGTCACGAGCGACAATCCCAGAACCGAGGATCCGGCCGCCATCATCGCCGGGATAGTCGCGGGCATTCCGGCCGGGTGCGCTCCGCTGGTGGAGCCCGACAGGAGGTCGGCCATCAGGGCCGCGGTCCGCCTCGCCATGCCCGGCGATGTTGTGATAGTCGCGGGAAAGGGTCACGAAGACTACCAGGTGATCGGGAAGGAGCGCCTGCCTTTCGACGACAGGATCGAGGCGAGGAACGCTCTCGGGGAGCTCAGGTGAACTTCACTCTTTCCTTCGCCGCCAGGGCGGCCGGAGCACCTCCCCCGGCCGAGGACGCAGACCTCTCGGGAGCGTGCATCGATTCCCGAGAGGCGGGGCCCGGGAAGCTCTTCTTCGCACTGGCCGGCACCAGGGCCGACGGACACGATTTCGTAGGGGAGGTGCTGGCCTCCGGGGGCTCCGCCGTGGTCTCCAGGGAAGGCTGGTCGGGAAGGGTCGTGCGCGTCGGCGACGTGGGCGGGGCGATGCTGGAAGTCGCCCGCGCCATCCGTGAAGGATGGCGCGACCGGGCGGGAGGGAGCGGGGGCCCCCGTACGGTGATAGGAGTGACGGGTTCGAACGGCAAGACTACTACGAGGCACCTGATCGAGATGGCGCTGTCCCCCTCGATGCGGACCGGAGGAACGTGCGGCAACCTCAACAACCACATAGGCCTGCCCCTGTCCGTGATGAACCTCGACCCGAAGGCGGAGGCCGCCGTGCTCGAGGCGGGGATGAACCACGAGGGCGAGCTGAGGAGGCTGGGTCGCGTGATGGCCCCCGATGTCTCGGTGGTCACCTGCATCGGGAGGGCGCACATCGAGTACTTCGGCTCGCTGGAAGCAGTAGCGCGCGCGAAGGCCGAGCTCCTGGAGGAGACCGCACCCGGCGGGCTCTGCTTCGTACCGCCGGGCTGGAGCGCGCTCG
>JAAYTY010000158.1 GCA_012523605.1 Candidatus Fermentibacterota bacterium | reverse complement strand
CGCGATCGCCGTGCTCATGCTCATGTTCGCGGCCAGGATGTGGAAGGGCGCTTCGAAGCCGCCTCTGGCCCTGTTCCTGCCCGTGACGGCCGTGATGGGGGGAGCGGTGCTCCTCTCTCAGACGCGGGCGCTCTGGGGCGGCGTCGTGACAGCTCTCGCCGTCTCCTGGATCCTCGACCTGGCGAAGAGGGAGCCTTCCGCCGGCCATGCAGGAAAGGCGCTGATGGCACTGCCCATCGCGATGCTCCTGGCGGCCGCCGTGGCCGCGGTCTCGGTCACCGGGCTGCTGAGCATCGGAGACATAGGGCAGAGGGTCCGCGGTGAAGAGAGCCAGCTTCCCGTGGATGGTTCGCTCCTGATCCGGCTGATGTCCTGGTCGGAGATACTCGACGAGACCACCGGTCAGGAGGTCTTCCTGGGCAACGGGCTGGGCGCGACGATCACCTACTACCGGCTGGACTATTCCCGGATGTGGACGCATGCGTTCATCGACGGCTCGTTCTGGCAGGCCTACTACAACATGGGTCTCGCAGGCGTGGTTCTGCTCGCCGCCCTGGCGGCGGGCACGGCCGTTTCGGCGGCCAGGCTGTTCCTGCGCACCCGCGATCCGGACAGGTCGGCCGCCGCTCTGGGCATATTCGCATCTTTCGTAGCGATCCTCGTCGCGGCCCAGTTCGGCTCCCTGCTGACCAACTACAGCTACACCGCCCTCTGGGCTCTCCTGATGGCCGTCCTCCACCGGGAGTGGTCGGAGGAAAGGAGGCTCTTCGGAACGGGAATTCCGCCGACCGGCTCATGATCCTTGTTGCCGGCATGTCTCTCGGTTATTCTTCACGGACTGGTCCTGCACTGTTTCCTGGTCATCCACGGCGGGAGGCCGATCGAATGAAGATCCTCGTAATCAACAGCGGCAGTTCTTCGATCAAGTTCAGACTGGTAGAGAGCTCCTCCGGAGAAGCCATCGCCTCCGGTCTGCTCGAGAGGATCGGGCTGGAGCAGGGGAGGATGGAGTACCGGGTCAGGAACGGGGACAAGAACGTCATCGAGAAGCCGATCCCGAATCACCGCACCGGGCTGGAGATGCTGCTGGAGATGCTGGTCGATCCAGCGGCCGGCGCCCTCGCCTCCCTCGGAGAGATCGGAGCGGTCGGACATCGGGTGGTCCACGGCGGAGAGAAGTTCACCGATTCGGTCGCCATAGGCCCGGAGGTGATCGCGAAGCTGGAGGAGTGCAGTGCGATGGCGCCCCTCCACAATCCCCCCAATCTGCTGGGCATCAGGGCATCCATGGACGCCCTCCCCGGAGTTCCCAACGTCGCGGTTTTCGACACCGCGTTCCACCAGACCATGCCCCCTGTAGCCTACGTGTATCCCCTCCCGTGGAGCGTGTATGAGGAAAAGAGGATGAGGAGGTACGGCTTCCACGGGACGAGCCACCAGTACGTCGCCATGCAGACCGCGAGGATCCTCGGGAGACCTCTGGAGGATCTCTGCCTGGTCGTCTGCCATCTCGGAAACGGCAGCAGCATCACCGCCGTGAAGGATGGCAGGAGCGTCGACACCAGCCTCGGATACGGAACGATGTGCGGAGTGATGATGGGCACGAGGTCGGGCGACGTGGATCCCGCGATCCTTCTGGACCTGATCGAGAACCACGGGATGACCGTCTCCGAGGTGAAGGACATGGTGTACAAGAGGAGCGGCCTCCTGGGAGTATCCGGGGTTTCGAGCGACATGAGGGACGTCGAGGCCGCCGCCGCGGCTGGAAACGAGAGGGCGGCTCTCGCCCTCGACCTGTTCGCGGACAAGGTGCGCAAGCACATCGGCGCCTATGCCGTCACGATGGGCAGGCTCGATGCGATCGCCTTCACCGCCGGAATCGGCGAGAACGGGCCCGAAATGCGCGGAATGATATGCCGCGGCCTCGAAGTGCTGGGCGCCCGCATCGATCCCGAGGCCAACAGGGTGAGGGGTGTCGAAAAGGTGATCTCGGCGAAGGACAGCAGGGTGAGCATTCTCGTCGTCCCGACGAACGAGGAGCTGATGATAGCCCGCGAGACCGAGCGGGTGCTGTCGAAAGAGGGAAAACCCGGCGCGAGGCCGTGAATCCGGCTTTCCCGGACTCACGGCCTTCGTGCTTTTCCCGGTTAGACTCTTCCGCTCCCGAGCTTCCCGGCGACCGGAGTCCGGCGGACTTTACTAGTAACCGCCCAGAAGCCCGTCCCTCCTCGCCCTGCGCAGGGCCCACCTGTAGCACAGGACGCCTGAAGGTATCCCGAGAACGCAGTACGAAGCCAGAACGGCCAGTGGGCGTGCCAGGTCGGCGGGGCCGGCTCCCGAGAGAAGCGCCCTTCTCATGCCCTCGAGGGAGGATGTGAGAGGCAGGACGGCGGAGACGGGCTTCAGCCAGTCCGGCAGGATGGCGACAGGGTAGTAGACGCCTCCGAGAAGCATGGACATGCTCCCGTAGAGCCATCTCACGGGATTGCCCTGTCTGTAGACCAGCATGAATCCGCCCGCCACAGCCCCGGTGGCCGCGAATGCCGCGACGCTCAGAATCAGCACGAGAAGCGCTCCTGCGGGATTCGCGCCCGAGAGATCCAGACCGAACAGAAGGGCTCCTGCCGAAAGGTAGACGGCGACCTTCCACGTGGCGTTGATGAACTGCCACAGCATGCTGCCCAGAGCAAGCGAGATCAGCGGGGCTGGCGTGGCCGCCGCAGCTTCCAGGGTGCCCATGACCTGCTCCGACCTGAAGGATCCCGCCATG
>JAAYTY010000157.1 GCA_012523605.1 Candidatus Fermentibacterota bacterium | reverse complement strand
CCGGGAAGAGGGGCGTCACGGCCTCCTTGAACATTCCGGCGCAGACCGCGGAAACCCTTTCCGAGATTTCCGGCGAACACGACACGGTGAGAAGGCTGCGATTCGGTCTGGCCGCGGCCAGGTATTCCGAGAAGGGAGGGTCCATCTCGGCGAGGGTTCTTGTCCGGCCGGACTCGTCGAGGAACTCGATCCCCACCTTCTCGAACCGCTCCTCCGAGACCTTCACCGCCTCCAGAGGGAGATCCACGAAGACCAGTCCCGGCCCCGCTCCGGCCCTCGCGGCGATCTCGCCCTCGAGTCTGGAAGCGATCTCTCCGGGATTCGACCCCATGCCCATCAGGAACTTCACGAACCGGTCGCGGCCCCCCGACGGCGCGGTCGCATCTATGCGGAAGACCTGGGTGAATAGATCCTGCCTGTACTTCACCCTCCAGGCCATGTCGCGCACCCACGGATCCCCCGACCGGGTCGCGAGGAAGCTCAGGAGCTCGTCGTCAGTCAGCTCGTTGAAGCACGCGATCTCGCGGAGTTCCACTATGCTCCTCCTCGCTGCCCTCATCAGCATCTGATCGACTATCCTGGTCTTCTTGTGGAGATAGACGCTCGAATACATCTGAAGCCTCGCGATGAGGAAGTCCCTCACCGCGTCGAGCCCCTTCGCGAGGAATGCCAGCCTGTCCCCCGCCAGAACCATCGTGCTGATTATCCTCTCGACTTCGATATGCCCGAAGGCGACTCCCGTGAAGTAGAAGTCCCTCTGCAGATAGTCGAGCATGTCGGCGTCCACCTCACCGAAGATGATCTGCTGGAGGAAGCGCGGCCCCTCGTACCTCGACCTGATCAGGTCGGCGACATCCCGGGGATTCAGCCCGTGAGCCTCCAGTATCGAGGGGATGCGTCCTGCGCCCTTTATGCCCAGCCGCCTTTCGCCGGTCACTAGTTCCGCAACCAGGTCCATGTGGTCGCGGCCCTCGAGTTCCATGAACACCGGCTCGAGAGTGTGCGACCACGGAGTATGGCCTATGTCGTGGAGCATGCCTGCGGCCTCCAGGAGGTTCGTCTCCATGCACACGCCCGGAGCGTCGGCGCCCGGTACGACGGCCCGGCAGATCCGCGAGGCGAGAGCGGAGACGCCCAGGGCATGGGAAAGCCGCATCCCGTGGGCTCCGGGATAGCACTGGAACGTGGTGCCGAGCTGATGGACGAAGCTCAGCCTCTGCACCTCGACTGTCTTCAGAAGGTCCTCCTGGATCCCGGAGAGCTTCAGGCTCCCGAGCACGGGATCCCTCACGAACATCAACTTCCTTGCACTCCCCTGCATTCCTGCTCCGTTCATCGGACGGCGACAGGTACAGCCGCGGGCCGCCCTGCCGCCAGCCTGTAGATCATCGCAGCACAGAAAGATGTCCTTCTCCAGCCCGTTCCGGCCAGGGCCGCTGAGACGGTGGGCAGGCCGCGGCCGCGGGCCGCGAGGGCCGCCATGCCCTCCCTCGAGGGTCCCCTGCGGAGCGCTTCCAGCGCCCTGCCCGGCGCTCCCCGCCCCGTCGAGGCCATGCAGTCCTCCAGAATTACCGCCAGAGAGCCTCCCAGTCCGCTGGCCGCCCCCCAGTAGGACAGCGACAGCCAGTCGGAAGGCGTCATCCTCCCGCATAGCAGGGCCAGGTCGAGCCACCACTCGGGTCTCCGCCTCCGGTGCGACGACATGTGCAAAAGATGAAGCAGTGTGGCGTGAGCCCATCTGAAGCCGAGGAGGAGGCGTCCGCAGCGCCTGGGGGATTCGAACAGGTCCGGCGGGAGCCTGCCGGGGAGAGCCCAGGGGAAGTACAGGGGATGGCAGTGCAGGTCGGCATCGAGGGATCCCCTGCGCAGAGTCACGGCCCCCACGACCATCGAAGTCAGGAGCGGGGCGCCCGGATTCATCATCGTCCACCCGGACCTCAGGAACGCGCCGGCGGTCGAGCGCATGTCGCGCGGTCTCACGAACAGATCCGCGTCCGACATGGATCTCATGGAGGGATCGGGGTAGAGCGACCTCGCGTAGTCGATGCCCTTCCATGCCCAGACCCCGACGCCCTGCCCGGCCAGGGACTCCAGAACGGGTTCCAGCGCTCCCTCTACCGCGACGAGCCGGGCCGTCACGGGGCTCATCCGCGGCCTTTCCGGAACGGCCGGGGCCGCCCTGCCCGATTCGATTCTCGAGAGGACGCCGGCGAGACCGACGGGCGGGCTCTCCCGCTCCGT
>JAAYTY010000156.1 GCA_012523605.1 Candidatus Fermentibacterota bacterium | reverse complement strand
GGGGATGGTGGTCCTGGGCTTGCTACCGCGGACAACACCCCTGAGGCCATCCCTCCGCATAAGGCGCTCGACCGTACAGCGACCGACCCTGATCTGCTCCCGGTTGAGCTGCCGCCAGACCTTCCTGGCTCCATAGATTCGCCGGTTCTGCTGCCAAACCCGCTCTATCTCGCCGGTCAGACAGGCATCACGAACAGCCCTGGCGGGCAGCCGTGAAGGGTCTGACTCCCGGGCCTTCCGCTCGTAGTAGGTCGACGGGGCGATCGGCAACACCCTGCAGATCGGCTCGACCCCGTAGACAGCCCTGTGCTCGTCTATGAACGCTGTCATCTCCTCCGTCCGCGGTCGAGCTCCGCCTGCGCGAAAAAAGCCGAAGCCTTCCGGAGAATCTCGTTCGCCCTCCGAAGCTCCCGGTTCTCCCGCTCCAGCTCCTTCATCCGCACCCGCTCCTCGCTCGTAAGACCACCTCGCATCCCCGAGTCCACCTCAACTCGCCTGACCCACTTGCGCAGAGTCTCCGGCGAACAGCCGATCTTGCTCGATATCGACACGATCGCCGACCACTGCGAACCGTACTCCCCAACATTGTCAAGCACGAGCCGCACCGCCCGCTCCCGAACCTCGATCGGAAATCTGTTCCGCTGTGCCATGGCCCCATCCTCTCAACTTATGGAGCCTCCGGCAATCCCGGGGCGGTTCACGAGTAGCCAGAGACCAACCCGGGGCTCTGCACCATCAACGGGGGCACCGGTCCAGTCCCGCAGCACAATGCCGGATGAGCCCGCGTCAGCTACTCCGTCCCGGCAAAGTAGCGGAGCGGCAAAGCTCCCAGCCTCGCAAGTTGCCGCCGGGCGGGGGGTCAAGCCGTCACCCAGCTCGAGATCCTTGACTTCGCATCATACCCGGTCCATCATCTCGAGGAATCACGCGTTGCACGATGGAGGTTCAAGGTGCGGTCGCTCACCGTCACCCTCCTGGCGTTCAGTGCTGCCCTCTCCGGTTCGCCTCCCTCCAACTCCATCCCGGTCATCGCGATGAAGTCCGGCCAGGACTCCACCATGTGCGACATCACCCTCGACTTCCTCTGCATGCTCTCCTGGCACTACTTCGACGGCATCGAGATCCAGGGTTGGACGGGCTGCGAGCCCATGACCACGGTCGCGGACCTGTGCGACCAGACCGGCATGTACGCCACCGTGTCACCCATGTACCTGGGCCACCTGGGCGACCTGTTCTGCGACGACAACTGGGCGCGTGGCTCCGCGGCGATCGGAGCGGTGAACGCCTTCGTCCAGAGCAGCGACTCGGGGGAGAGCGTCACGGCTGCGCAGGACGCCTCAGCGATGCGGGACACGCTGATCCACTACTGCCGGGCGCTCATCGACGACGAGGGCGGCTGGGAGACGCTGTGGTACTACGACACCTGGAACGAGGCTCCGGCATGGCAGAGGAACCGGATGATCTCGGAGAGCTTCGCCTACGACGACTACTACCCTGGCATGTTCACCCAGGACACTTCGGTGAGCGAGGTCCTCGACACCGGCGTGTGGTCGTGGACTGGCTGGATGCTCGACAGCCTGGGCTCGGAGCACCCCCTCACCTCGACGTTCAGCACCATGCACCAGATCGAGTTCTGGGCGGGTTACACCACGGACTCCCTGTCGAAGGCCCCCGACTTCCACACGCAGGCGAGCTCGGTGAGGGCGTTCATCGGCACGATGTACCAGGTGTACGATCCTGCACCACCCATTCCCGGTGCCGTCGCCAACCGCCCGGAAGTGCTGGGATGCAACGCATACCCGTTCCGGCAGGTGGGCGTAGAGTGGGAGGCGGATAGTGGTGATACCGAACTCGGTGACAGCCTTCACACGTGGATGCTGGAGCACTACGAGGAGGCTCTGGACTCCACGATAGTCGTGGCATCGAGGGAGCTCGACGCCCACGGCAACCCCTTCCCCGTCCATTATCATCCGCAGGCGTTCGGCAGGGTCGGGGGCTTCCAGATCTGGGGAGATCGAGAAGCAACCGAACTGATCTACACTTCCTACAAGTACCGACTTCCCTCGCCGGCGGAGTTCCGCATGCTGTGCCACCTCGCACTGCTGCGACAGGCGAAGGGCATCTTCCCCTACAGCATCAGGAGTTATTCCGAGGGCGCGGGGGTCTTCGACGCCGGGCTGCTCGACGAGCACCTCGTCTCCTTCGGGGCGCCCCCCGAGGAGTGGTACTACTCGGGGCGCAGCCACGACGACTTCCACTACGCCCCTCCCGACCTGATCCCGCCGTTCCGCGACGGCTTCGACCCGCTGTGCGACCTCCCGCAGCAGCCCGGCACCTCCGGGGAGCGCAGCGAGGAGGATTACCTCGAGTGGAAGTTCGACGCATACGGCAGGCTGTGGGAGAGCCTGCGGGGCACCCTGGGGGAGATAGCCGTCATGGCGCCCGAGCTCTCCGGCCTGTGGTGGTGGCGGGGCTTCGAGGACGAGGCTGAGATCGTCCACCCCGACAGCACGCTGCCCGTGCTCTACCTCGGCCCGGAGATCAGGGTGTTCACAGACGGCGCTGAGAGCCATGCCTGGCTCTACTACGTCAACCGCTACTGCCGCGAGGAGGGCTGCACCTTCGAGGTGAGCGTCTGCGGGGACAGCCTCCCCGAGGGGGCCCTGTCGGGGCTGGCGCTGGACCACAGCCGCAGGCTGCTCATCCCGGTCTCGATCGACAACGGCACCTTCCACTTCCTCGACACCCTCGAGGCCGGGCAGGGGCGGCTGGTGGAGTTCGTGCCGGAGGAGACCGGTGCGGAGATCAGGATCACCCGACCCGACGTATCCGTCGCCCCGGGAGGCCCGCAGACACCCGTGCGCGACTTCCGGTTCACCGCGGGGGACGAGCTGGACATACGGGCGGTGTTCTACAACCTGGGGACGGAGAGCGCCGGGCGCGTTGCGACGGAGCTGTACGACCTTACGGCGGCCGAGTCGCTGTACGCCTGTGCCGTGTCACTGCCCGGGCTGTCCACGGACGGCTACGCCTGCGCGTGCGACACGGCCTCGTACGTGTGGGACACCTCGCCCGGAGATGCCGGGGTGCACCGCCTGCGGATAGCGGCGGAGGAGCTGGAGGGCGAGGACGGGCGCGACAACTCCGTGGAGGTGGTTTTCCTCCTGGACCCTCCGGACTGGGCGGCGGAGGTCCGCGGGGATCCCTGGGACATGACGGAGGCGACGGGCTTCCAGCCGGCGTGGATGACCGACGACATCGAGTGTGAGGCCGGCTGGACGGCCTTCACCGACTCGGTCGGGGGGATGTTCGAGGGGGAGATCGACGCCGACAGCATGCAGTGCAACCGCCTGCACCTGGCGGTGCCGGGGCCGTCGTCCGGCTGGATAGACGCCTCGGTGTACGACCGGCTGGAGCTCACGGCATGGCTGGGTGCGTCCTGCGAGCTGTGGCTGGGCTGGGTGTCGGAGAACGATCGGGCGGACAGCTGTCTCGTTGCCGGGCTGGACGGGGGCTGGGGGGTGCGCGGGCCGTTTGACATGGGCGGGAGCCTTCCCGATAGTTTGCTGAAGGACATCTGGATAGGGTTCAGGGACGACGCTGCCGAGGAGGGCCTGGCGGCCCGCATCGGCCGTGTCCGGCTCACGGAGTAGAGGAGGAAGGGAGATGAGACGGGTGTTGCACATCCTGGCCGCCTTCCTCTCCGCCTCCGCGGCCCTCGCCCAGGCACCGGGCATAGTGTGGGAGCAGATCCACACGGATATAGCGGTATCACGTCCGCATTGCGCCCGCCTGAGTGAAGAAGGCGAACTCGTAGTCGGGTTCAGCTCGTCGTACGATGTCGGCACGGTACGCTGGTTCGACCTGAATGGCGAACTCCTTTACGCGGTTGACGTTCCCTGGTTCGCAAGCGGCATCAGATCGCTGGAGGTCCTGTCAGACGGCGGAGTAATCGCCACCGGCGACGGCATGCCGACGGAAGCATCGGATGACTGGGGGCTTCTGCTGTGCAGGTTTTCTCCGAACGGCGAGCTCCTCTGGGCGAAAGCGTACGACATCCCCGGGGCGGAGGATCGCGGGCTGGACGTGGAGCCCCTTCCTGACGGGGGCTTCGCTGTGTGCGGCTACTCCGAGACCGACGGCGACAAGGACGCCTGGGTCATGCGCACCGACAGCCAGGGGGACACCCTCTGGTCCGTCCAGTGGGGATGGATCTACAACGATGCAGCGGTATCGATTTATTATTCGGACAATGGATTGGCAGTTCTCATGAAGGGAAGGCTCCCGGAAAGCGGTGGAGGAAGACCGCATCTCGTCAGGTACTCTATGGACGGCGAGATCGAATGGATGAAGTACGAGGAGTACAAGGGAACCCCTATCAGGATGTGCGAAGCCGTGCCCGAGGGATATGCCATGCTCGTGGGCAAGACCGTCTATCGTCTCGATCCGTTGGGGAGCATCCTCTGGGAGAGGAACGTCCCGGCCAACGGCGAGACCTGGGAGATGTACACGATCGAGCCTGTGATCTACGATGGCTTTATCGTTGCGGGGTTTGACGATGAGAAGATCGAGCCGGGACCGGATGATCCCAATTCCTATCTCGGGAGAGTATCCAGCTCAGGCGAGGTCATGTGGTGGACAAGCCTGGAGCGGGAGACCGCGTGCTGGTTCCACGACGTCGTCCAGCTCCCGCAGGGCGGATATATGGCTGTGGGAAGGTACGGTGCAGACAACTACTTCTACCTCGTCCGCTTCGAGCCCGAGACGGGAATAGGTGAACAGGAGCAGCCTGCTCCGCTCCTGGCGATCGGCTCCTGCGTACCCAACCCGGGAAGGGGCTCGGTCTCGATCCACTGGACTTCGGCCGGGCCGGGCGATACCGAGCTCACCGTGTTCGACATCTCCGGGAGGGTCGTCGGCAGGTCCGGCATGGGAATCCTAGCCGCCGGCGAGCACTCCTCTAGCTGGTCTTCGGAAGGGCTGCCCCCGGGCTGCTACATCGTCCGGTTGACCTGCGGGTCGCAGTCGGCCGCTGCGAAGGTCATCCTGCTGAACTGAAGAGGGCTGGACGGTCAAGGTCGAGTCACTCGGATTCCTTGCCCGGACACTGACCGGATCACTCCG
>JAAYTY010000155.1 GCA_012523605.1 Candidatus Fermentibacterota bacterium | reverse complement strand
GGCCTGCCCGGCTAATGCCCGTCTCATCGACCGAAACCGACTCGGGAAGGCGCTGGGACATGGTTCTCTGCCCTTCGGACAGCGGGCTGGTAACGATAGGCCCCGACAGCGTCGCCTGGCTGGATCCCGGTTCGGGCGAATACCGGATGGCGGCGATTCGAGCCTGCAGTGTGCTCGTCGAGATTCCGCCCGAGATCTGCGATGCCTCGGTGTCACCGGCCGTGCGATCGCGGAGGAGGGGCTATCTGGAAGTACTCGTGGCTGCTGGAGCTGCGATGATCCTCGGCGCGGGCATCCTCCTCAGGTGGGCTCGAACACGCGACAGGACGGCCTCGCCGGAGGAGGCCACGGACGCCGAAGAACTCCTCACGTCGTTCGAGGCGGCGCTTTCGCGCATACTTGCAGGGAAGGCCAAGCCTCTGGGGCCCGACGGGATAGCAGATCTGCTGGAGGACCGCGGAGCATCCCAGATCCTTCAGCGGAGATTCATCCGGCACTGGAGGGATCTGGAGCAGATGATGGCCGGCGGAGAGATCAGACAGACGGATCTGGACAAGGCCCGGAAGACCTGCCTGGAGATCGTCGAAGAGGTGCGTTCCCTCGTCTGAAAGCGGCGGGATGGAGCAGAATGAACGACAGCGTTCTGTCGTTCTGCACGGTTCCATCGAGGCGGTTCGGGATCAGCCCGTGAGAGAACGATTTCCCGGGGAGGACTTGCTCGTACTCCTGCGTCTGCTGCCTGGCCGGCAGAACCAAGCGCAATTCATCGGAGAGAAAACCTTTCATGGACGCCGCCCCAGACCTCGAGCAATCATTATATGAATGTTATGGAAGGCTCAGTTCTGGAAAAATATCCCCGGCTGTTTCGGTTCCGCCCACTGCGTCGGCAGAGGGCAAGTGAACCCAGCGAGGATATTATGTAAATGTCATGGATAACAAAGTCCTGGAATAAAATCCATGACTTTACATAATATCTCTTATCGGACATGAAGGAACCGACCGCCTTCGGCCTCCCTTCCGTCCTCCGGACGGAAGCGGCCCCTTGCGGGGCCGCACAATCGAATCCGGGTTCGCTTCCGCTACTGCAGAACCATCGGCTCGACGCCCGACCATTCGATTCTGTTCAGCTGATAGGCCATGAACGCCGTGGTGTCCTGCGTGATGGCCAGACAGCGTTCGAGCCAGGTGCGTGCTCCTTCCACGTCGCCCTGCCGCCAGGCAAGCCGCGAAAGACCGTCCATCGCTTCGGCCGCGACCATCGGGAAATCCGCAGTGTCGGCCGAGAGCTCCGTGTAGAGGTCCCTGGCGTTCTGAAGATCCCCCTCGCCGCCCCTTGTTTCCAGTGCGATGGCGAGATGGAGGCCGGCGGAGGCTTCCGCAAGCCTTCCAGGGCCGCTCGCGAGCATCTGCTGGAGACGCTCGATGACTTCGTCATAGTGCCCGAGGATTATTCCGATCTTGGCCGATAGCACAGCAGACCGCCGTCCCCAGTGCCGCGTGGGATTCTGTTCGTAGGTCTCGACGGCGAGCTGATATGCCTGCATCAGGGTGGATGTAGCCTGCTGCGCCTGTCCCGCTTCGGCCATCTGCTCCGCCTGCTCGTACATGAGATCCACCAGCATGTACCGCGCCATGGCCTGCTCATTCTGGCGCCTGGATGTCGAAACCAGGGTCTGGACGACCAGTATAGCTATAACGGCAACTACGCATCCGATGGCGATTTCCTTGATGTGATCTCGTGCGAAGTCCCATGCCTTCTGGAGGTTCTCCGCCACGGGATCCCTCTTCAGCTCAGTCTTCGTCAGTCTCTTTCTCGTCCTGTGAACCATCGTTCCTCCGTGTCAGCCCAGGAGTCCCGAACAGGCGGCTATCGCCAGGGCCTGCAAGCCCACCGAAGCTTCGGAGGTCCCGGCGCTGTTGAGGATAACCCAATCTGCCTTTTCGAGGCGCTCTGTCAAGGGCATCTGGAGCGACAGCCTGCGGGCGGCACTGCGCTCGTCGAGACCATCCCGGGCCATAATCCTGGCGATAGAGTCCCGCTCATCGCTCGCCATCACTATCACACCGTCCACGATACCGGCGCCTCCCAGCTCGAAGAACAGGGCGCCTTCGATCACCGCCTTCCCCCTGCGCGCCCTGATGATGTGACCGCAGAGGGACATCCATCTGGACATCCGGGGATGTAGCACCCTCTCTACGATCGCCATCACTTCCGGAGTGTCGAAGGCGCTCCTGCGAAGAGCCGCCCTCATCGAACCGCCGTCGAGGAGCGCCAGCGACGGGTCGCCCATGCCGTCTGCAATGGCCCTCCTGATATGATCCCTCTCCAGCAGTCTGTGCCCGGCATCGTCGAGGGAGAGAATCTCGAATCCGCACGCCTCCAGCGCCCTCGCCGCGGTGCCGGGTCT
>JAAYTY010000154.1 GCA_012523605.1 Candidatus Fermentibacterota bacterium | reverse complement strand
GAGGACAGTGGCGCTGATGGTTTTTCCAGCAGAATCCCAGCAAATACTTCCGAGCACTTGCAGGACTGCTGATCAGCGATTCATAGGCTTCCAGACGCATGGCACCATCCTAATCATGGTGCCAAACCTTGAGCAATCACCCAAAACAATAGAGAAGATGAAGAATGCGGGATCAAAGTTAACGAAGTTAACTCCGACCCCCCGTTGACTGGTACCGCATTGCTCATGATTATTCATCCGAAGGAGGTGGATATGCTCTTTCTCAGAACCTGAAGAGTCTGTTGCGGGCTCAGGATGAGCCAATCCGCCTCCGTTCCGCTGGTCTGATCCGCGATTTCCGCATCACTCCTCCGAACGGTGGCGGCAGCAGTCGAAAACCAGATGCGAGAGGAGATCCGGATGAGAATGCTGATCCCGCTGGCCGTAGCCGTGCTTGCCGGTTCGGCGATTGCAGCCGAGCGCGTGGTCCTGATAGAGGATTTCACCAACTGCGGATGCAGCCCGTGCTGGAGCTTCGAGCCCACGCTGAATTCATTCGTGAACAGCCATCTGGCTGCCGGCGACATCTCGGTTATAAGAGTCCACACCAACTGGCCGTCTGCAACCGATCCGATATACCTCGCCAACCCCACCGAGCAGCAGGCGCGATGGGGCTTCTACGGCGTGAATGCGGTTCCGACCATCAAGGTGGACGGCATCGTGAACGGCTATCCCGGAATCGAAGCAGCCTACAACTCTCGGAAGAATGTCCCCTGCTATCTCGACATCTTCGCCTGCCGCAATCCTTCGTCAGGCATGGACAACGGAACGGTCAGCATCCGTCTGATAGCCGAGCAGGATCTCGGTGCCGGCGCGACGATGAGATTGTTCGCGACTCTGGTGGAGGACGATGTCACCGGCGCGGGCTACTGGGCGGGCAGCGTTTTCGAGCAGGCCTTCCGGGACAACCTGTTCGGCCCTGCCGGCCCGGTCGTGGCCTTCTCCGCGCCCTATCCCGACACTCTGTTCTTCCAGGCAGACTACGTCATCAATCCGGCTTGGAACGAGAGCAATCTCAGCCTCGTGGTCTTTTCGTGCAGGAGTATGCCTCTGCCCCGAACAAGGAGGTGATGAACTCCTCATATTACGATTTTCTCGGCATGCCGACCGGCATCGAGGGAGGGCAGCCCCAGGGCGGTTTCGAGGTGAGCATTGCCTCGAATCCCTGCAATGGAGCCGTGCGGTTGATCACCGGATCCAGCAGTCAGAGCACCGGGATGGCGACTCTCTATGACACCTCCGGCAGGGTGGCTGCGAGAACCGTTTTCACACCGGGAGACGAAACAGTGCTCGAAGCCCGGGAGGCCGGCCTCTACCTCGTGAGAGTCGAGGTGGGAGACCAGGTCGAGACACGATCGGTTGTTGTGCTGGAGTGAGCTGACTCGTGAATCCCTGACGACTTAGCAGATCCGGATAGATATCCGGCGGCCCGGGCGTCTTCGAGGCTTCCGGGCCGCTTCCGTCGCCGCTGAACCTCCAACTCCTCTTCCCCTCCAGGCAGGGCTTTCCATTCCCTGAATAGCACCCACTCGATGGGTGTTTCCCACGCCCCGGGAAATTCTTTCATTGCTATGCAGGAGTTGAGGACGGGGATCAAAGTTAACGAAGTTAACTCCGACCCCCATTGACGACCCCCATTGACGACCCCCATTGACGGGAGGGCCGGCCTGTGCGGCCGGCCCAGGAACTACCCCTGCAGAGTGAAGGAACCGGGCCTCAGTCGTCCTCCAGGACGTCCCAGGCGTTGCCGTCGATCAAGTCGAGCCTGCCTATGCTGACGAGGAGGTCGCGCCTCACGCTCTCCCAGTACCTGTTGAGACTGCGGCCGACAAGTCCGCGGTCCCAGTCCGTGGGCCTGTGCGTTCCATACTCCGGGATGACCAGCGATCCGACATAGGATGCGTCGTCGTACACCCGCTGGATCTGATCGCGTATCTCCCGGATGTCCTCCTCGGTAGCCACTCCGTTCGAGGTGGCCTTGTAGAACTGCACCGTGACGCGGATTGGGAAGCGAGGGTCGCGCTCTATCCTCAGGCCGTCGATCTCGGTGAAGGGGCCCTCGAGCTCGCCGTGGCCCACCACGGCTGCCTCGACGTCGGATCTCGCCATCGCCCCGCCCGTGGCCATCGGGGCTGCCGACTCGCAGCAGCAGTCGTATTCTTCGAACCAGGAGTAGGCCGGCTGCTTCTGCTTCAGCGGAACCTGTATGAGGAGCACCATGTTCAGGCCCTCCTCTCCCGCCGCCTCGATGCCAGGGCCCGTGTACCCGCCGGACTCGACGAAATCCGAGAGCCTCTCTCCGGTCAGACAGGCGCGCTCTCCGTCGGCGTTGAAGAAAAGACGCTGTCCCCACGACCAGGCGCCGGGCACGGGGTCGCGAGTGTTGTCGATGATCGTTGCGCTCGTGCCCTCCCTTGTGCAGAGGATCGCGAGCACCGCCGGATTCTCCGCGTATGACTGATAGTTGAAGAGAACCGGATTGAAGACCGCTTCGCCGCTTTCCTGTATGGGAAGGAACACGGCCTGCGCGCTGACGAGCACCACGCTGTCCCTCTCCGCCCACAGGCTGTTCCCGCGCCCGCGCCAGGAATCCGGATCGTGCAGGTAGCTCCTGAAGTTGTCGATGTACTCCGTGAGGCTTACAGGCTCGAGGTCGTCGTCGCCTCGCTCATTGCCGACCAGGAGGAAGAACTCGTCGGGATCGAGGTCGGCCGAGAGATCGTAGAAGTTCGGATACCGTATTACAGGCATGCACGTTAGCATGGTCTCCCCCGTGAGGGGATCCTCGTGGTGGACCTGTATGGTGAGATCGCTGATGTTGGGCCCCCAGCAGGAACCGTAGTAGCGCCCCGTGTCCTCCCATGTGACGTTCACCACGTCCAGACCGTAGCGGCCCGCCATGGATACGACATCGGAGTCCCAGGTCATCTCGGCTACGGATCTGACCACTTCGTCGTACACCCTCACGGCCCTCGGGGCCGAGAGAACAGCCAGTATCGCCAGCAGGGCATTCATCATCCTACCTCCGGGTATTCGCGCCCTTTCCATCGCTTCTACCTCCGGCGGAGGAACCTTATTCCGTGGATTGACATTGCCCCGGAAGGCGCATATTGGGACGGAAGCGACAGCATCCGAAGCCGGTGAACCCGGGGAGGGATATCGTGAACAGATACCTGCCGACTGTTGCCTGCGTTGCAATTGCGTTCATGTCCGGCTGCGGAGACGATCCCGCAGGCCCCTCCGGCGAGGGCTGGCAGGAGGTTACGGTCGACGGCATCACCCTTGCATGGCTTGCCGAGGGGGATTCACTCCAGGTCGAGTTGACTGCTCCTACGACAGGCTGGGTCGCCGCAGGATTCGACCCATCGGTCGGGATGCAGGACGCCAACATCCTCATCGGATACTTCGACGCCGATTCCTCCTCCACCGCGATCAGGGACGACTGGGGCAACGCCCCCGCCTCGCACCGTTCCGACCTCCTGATGGGCGGCACCGAGGACATCCTGTCGTTCGAGGCCTCGGAGAGCGCCGGCACAACCACCCTGTCCTTCGCCATCCTTCTGGATACCGGGGATGCCTACGACAAGCCGCTCGAGCATGGATCATCCTACGATGTCATCCTGGCATACGGCCCCGACGGAGCCGACGATTTCACCACCCAGCACGAGCTAGCAACAGTCACGACCGTCACTCTGCAGGAATAGCCCGGGAAGGGGCAGTGAGCCAATGGGAATGTTCGCGCTGCTTGCGGCGGCCGCGTCCGCGGCCGCACTGGGATACGAAGAGGGCATGCCGAATCTGGTATCGCCCTATCTGCTCGAGCCCGGTATCTCCGAGATCACGATACAGCACCGGTTCTACGGCGAGGCGTTCGACGACGCCATAGACGATTTCCTGGGTGCCGACCTCGGCGCGAACATCTCGATCGGCCTCAGAAGTTTCGTAGCCCCTGGAATCGAGCTCGACCTGTCTCATACGAGGGCCGCCGGGGAATACTCCGCCGGCGCGGGCTTCAATTCGTCCGTCTCCGGATCGCCCGTCTCGTTCCACGTATCCGCGCACTGGTTCACCCTGGAGGCGAACCAGGAGGAGAGGGAGAGCGGCTTCTGCGGCATCGCATCCGTCGAGGCCGGAAGGCTCGGCGATCTCGTCGCAGTGACCGCCAACGCCGCTTATGACTCGAGGGCGGAGAGGCTGGGGCTGGGATTCGGGCTCGACGCCGTGGTCACCGAGAACATCTCGCTCCAGGGCGAGTACTGGCCCGCCCGGGACGGCGGAGACGACTTTCCGGCCGACTCGATGGATGCCTGGTGCTTCGGCCTCAGGGCGAGCACCTGGGGGCACCAGTTCGGCCTGCTTTTCGGAAACAGCTGGCTGATCGGCCCGAGATCCATGGCGGCGGGTGCCGACGACGACGAGATCCGCATGGGCCTCACTATAAGGCGCAGGCTGGCGCTGTGACCCGCGGCGCCCCGGGCCGTCCGGCCCGGGGCGCCCCCGTCCCGGCGTTATTCTATAATCCCCGGAGAGGCCCCGGTCAGAGGGCCGGCCCTTCTAGCACTGATGTCGGCGACGCTCCGAAAGGGAGATGCAGAGACATGAGGGCGGTCATCCTTGCTGCGGGGAAGGGCACCCGCCTTGGCGGCGCTTCGGGGGGCCTGCCCAAGATCCTCCTCGACATCGGCGGGGCCACCCTGCTGGAGAGACACTTCAGGAGCCTGGCCGAGATCGGGCTGGCACCGGAGATGGTGACAGTGGTGGGGGGCTGGTGCGGTGAGCAGGTGCGAGCCTCCCTGCCGGCCGGATGCACCTTCCTCTCGAATCCCGAATACGAGTCCACAGGGTCTCTTGCGAGCTTCATGCTCTGCAACGATTCCACGAATCTGATCGTGATCGAAGGCGACCTGATATGGGATCCAGCCGTCTGCATGGCGGCGATCGGCAGGCCCGGCGACGTGGTTGTCCCCTTCGACTCGGACGCGATGAGCGAAGGCGCATTGAAGGTGAAGGTGTCCGGCTACGGCCATGTCGAACTCTCGCGGGACATCCCCGAGATGGAGGCCAGCGGCGAAGCCCTGGGCATATTCCTGATACGGGAGAAAGCCCTGCCTCACCTCCGGGAGGCCGGCTGGAGGCTCCTCACCATGTCGGGGAAGCGGGCCGGCTTCGACGAGGTCGTTGCCGCACTTGCGCAGGAGCGCGTTCTCGAGATCCGCAGCGTGGACGTGACCGGGATCCCCTGGGAGGGGATAGACACCGAAACCGATCTGATGCGGGCGAGGCGGGAGTTCCAGCACTCCGATGAGGACGGCATCTCCGGCCCCAGGATGGACTGGTGGTTCGAGGACAGGATCAGGAAGTGGGCGTACTTCATCGAGAAGCACGCCAGCCCCATGGCCGCCGCCAACATCCTGAAGGGCATGCGGGATCTCTTCCCCTGCGCGGGTCTGCCGGCCATTGCAGACTGGTTCCGTTCCGCCGTACTGGAGATGGAGGAACACCTTGACGCGGAGACCAGGCTGAGGATCCTCACCTGCGTATCCTGCGAGTTCCCCGGCTGGAGGATCGAGCAGTTCAGGGAGATGTTCCGGAACGGAACGAGCGTCGCCGAGATCGTGAGGCTGATGAACGCCGACCGGGCGACCTACGGCCCCACCGAGCTCCGCGGCAACGTGATCGAGACGATCAAGGCGCCCTTCGACAGGGAGGGTCTGAAAACGGCATCCACTGATGCCGACAGGAGGAGCTTCGCCTGCCACTGCCCGTTCGCAAAGGCGATGACCGGCCCCGTACCCGAGAGCTTCTGCAACTGCGGGCTGGGCCGGGACAGGATGCTCTGGGAGGGCATTCTCGGCGTCCCGGTCGAAGTCCGCCTGCTCGAATCCGTAATGCAGGGCGGGGAGAGGTGCAGGTTCGAGATAACGATTCCGCCCGATCTCCTCGAGGGCGGGCCGGAGCGGAAACCCCCGCTGTCACAGGACAGCCCGCATTGATGCCCCGTCCGGGCCGGGGCGCCGATCTTCCGACGTCGGCAGGCGCCGCTTTGCGCAGAAGCCCCGGGCGGCGTTTCCGCGCCCTCGAAACGCCCCGGATTGCTTTCGGATCGTGAAGGACCTCACCACAGGGGGCGAGGCAAGGGCGATCGTTTTCTTCTCGCTGCCGATGCTCTTGGGGAACGTCTTCCAGCAATTCTACAACATGGTGGACAGCATCGTGGTGGGCAACTTCGTCGGCAAGGCCGCCCTTGCCGCGGTGGGGGCCTGCTTCCCCGTGATGTTCCTCATGGTGGCTCTGATCATGGGCGTGACGATGGGAACCACCGTCCTCGTGGCCCAGTACTTCGGGGCGAAGGACTACCACGGTGTGCGTGCCGCCGTCAACACTTCGTATCTCATCCTGCTGGTCAGCGGTGTCGTGCTCTCGGTGGCGGGCGTGCCCGCCGCGCCGCTGATCGTGCGGATGCTCGGAGTGCCGCCGGATGCGGCCCCCCTCGCCCGCACCTATCTCGCGATACTCTTTTCAGGAACGCTCGCGACCTTCGGTTACAACTCCGTATCGGCCATCCTCCGCGGAATGGGTGACTCGAAGACCCCGCTCTACATCCTGATCGTCTCGACCCTCATGAACGCCGGGCTGGACCTTCTGTTCGTCGTCGCATTCCGCATGGGAGTAGCCGGTGTCGCGCTGGCGACCGTCATCGCCCAGGCGGTGTCCTTCGCGGGCGCCATGCTTGTGCTCGATTCGCGCAACAGGTTCGTGAGGTTCTCCCTGCGCGAGCTGAAGTTCGATGGAAGAATGTTCTCGCGCACGATGAAGATAGGGCTTCCCACCGGAATCCAGCAGACGATGGTGGCCAGCGGGCACATGGTGATCATGCGGATAGTGAACGGCTTCGGCACGGACGTGACGGCGGGCTTCACCGCCGCGATGCGGCTGGATTCCTTCGCGATGATGCCCGCCATGAATCTCAGCCAGGCGCTCTCGGCCTTCACCGGGCAGAACATCGGCGCAGGCAGGATCGACAGGGTCGCGCGTGGATTCAGGGCGGGGCTCCTGATCGGCCTCGCCATATCGACCGTGGTCGGACTTGCCGTGATCCTCTTCGGCAGGGATCTCGTCACCGTTTTCAACCGCGACCCTGCCGTCGTGTCCGTAGGAGAGAGATACCTGCTGGTCGCGGGAACGTTCTACACCATATTCACGATCATGTTCGTCACAAACGGTGTCATCCGCGGCGCCGGCGAGGCCATGGTTCCGCTCTTCACCACACTGCTGGCGCTCTGGATAGTCAGGGTGCCCTGTGCCGCATGGTTCTCGTCGTTCATGGGCCCCGACGGCGTCTGGTGGGCCATGCCGGCCGGGTGGACCGTAGGATGCACCGCCACGGTGCTCTACTATGCCTCGGGCAGATGGAAGAGGAGTCGTCTGGCAGGTCCGCCGCCGGCTGGCGGGGTAGTCGGGCTCGAAGGTGAAATGGAGGCCGTCCAATGAACATCCAGGGCTGCTGCGGGCTGTCGTGCTCCGACTGCCCCGCATTCATCGCCAGGGTGACCGGGGACGACGGGCTGAGGGAGAGGACGGCTGCCGAGTGGTCAGCCATGTTCGGTGCGCGGATCGAGCCGTCGGACATAGACTGCATCGGATGCACGGTGCCTGGAGAACCGCATGTCCATCACTGCGGCGAGTGCGATGTAAGGAGGTGCTGCACCGGAAGGGGGCTCTCGATCTGCGGATCCTGCGGAGATTACCCCGGCTGCGGCACGATAGAGGCATTCCTGTCCATGGCGCCCTCCGCCAGGGCCGCTCTCGACGCAGCGAGAGCAGGCAAAGAAGGTACGGGCTCCTGAGAGGGGCTAGAGCCCGGAGATCTCCAGCAGGACGAGAAACGCAGTCAGAAGGAGCGCCGCCGGGACGACGACCGCCCATCTGCCCGCTCCCAGCATGCCGGGTATCGTGAGCTCACCGAACCAGCCCCGTCTCAGGACTCCTCTCCTCAGCCCCGGATATGCCCATGCGAAAAGACCCGCCCCCGCAACGATTCCCGGCAGACCTCCGAGCAGAGCATCCAGCCGGCCGCTCGCCGCGGCCGCCGCGACGGTTCCCGGGCAGTAGCCGAGCAGGGCGAAACCCGCCCCGAAGATAAGGCTTCCGATCACGGTGCCTCCGAGGGAACCCGGCTTCGGGTGCAGCCGGGCGAACCCCAGCGACACGAGCGCATGAACTCCCAGCATGCCGGTAATCACGGCGGAGATCATCACCTTGAGCACGGTGAAATCCCGCAGAAGGAGCTGGCCGATAAGGACACCGTAATCGGCGACGCGGCTCCGGTGCAGGATGAAGCCGAACGCAAGGCCCGTCGCGAACCCCAGTGCGAGCTGACTCCTTCTCATGGCGTGGAGGCCGGTCAGCATCAGACACCCGCCGACGGCGCAAGCGCGGAGAGCGCGGCGGCGACGAGGATCCCGGCGCCGAAGAAGAGGATGACTGCTATCCAGCTGCTGACCGCGAGCTGCAGCGTACCGCTGATTCCGTGTCCGCTGGTGCAGCCCCCGGCCCACCTGGCTCCGAATCCGACGAGAAGGCCTCCCGCGAACGAAGCCGCGATCCGCAGCGGTACGGACCCGCCGAACCATCCGGCCCATGCCGGCGGAACCGCCGATAAGTCGGGCCCTCCGGCAAGAACAGACGAAAGGAATGCCCCGATGAAGACCCCGGCTACGAGCATCCACTCCCAGTCGATGCGCGGCGGGAACTCCCTGTAGTACTCCCGCTTCTCGAGGGCGGCTCTGCGGATGATCCTTTCGATCATGCCGGCCGTTCGCGCATAGGACGACGAGCAGGCGATGAACCTGTCGGAGAGCAGGAAGGCAAGCCAGCCGAGGATTCCTATACCGGCCCCTGCGGCATAGGGAGACAGGTGCCAGCCGGTCTGAAGGCTCACGGGGCTCCACCCTCCTCGATCCCCCCCGTTCCGGAGCCCTCCGGAGGGCCGCCGTCCGCAGGGTCGGCCGCTTCGAAGCCCGGAAGCCGCTTCAGGGCGCTGAACCCTCCCGCTACGTTGAAGACCCTTTCGAATCCGGCTGCCAGCAGGAGGCTCGCCCCGATGCTCGACCTGCGGCCTGAACTGCACAGCACCGCGGTCGGCGTTCCGGAGTCGAGCAGGCCGTCGGGATGTACGAGATGCTGTACCTCGATGGCGATCGCGCCCGGTATCTCCGATCCCGCACGCTCACGGACAGGGCGGGTGTCCACCAGGGCGAAGAGCCTGCCGGACCCAAGCTCATCCAGTGCTTCTGCGGCGTTCATCTGGCTCAGCTTTCCCACCCGCATCCCCGAGGCGGCCCAGGACTGGAGCCCTCCCTCGAGGAAGCCGACCGTCCTGTCGAGGCCGACCTTGCGCAGCCATGAGACCGCAGTGCGCGCGGTCCCCGGGCTGTCCGCCACGAGGAGGATGTCCCTGTCCGGGGGAAGGAGCCATCCGGAGTAGACCGGGAAGTTCCCGGTGATGTCTATGTTGATCGAGCAGGGCACGTGCATGCCCCCGAAGGACTCGTAGCGGCGCGCATCCAGCACCGCCGCGCCGTTCTCTATCCGCTTGCGGAACTCCCGCGGGTTCATGGGAAGAGGGTCCGGGAGGGCGCGGACCGGAACCGCCCCGGCCGCGTTCAGCGCACTGCACCTCGCGAAATGGTCCGGAACAGGGGGCATCTCCCCGGTGAGTCTTCTGACGAATGACCGCCTGTCGAGGGAGAGCAGGGGGTTAGAGACCCTCTCGTAACCCACGGAGCTCCATCTCATGGAACCGATCGCGGAACCGCAGAGCGATCCTGCCCCGTGTGCGGGATACACGATGCAGTGATCCGGAAGCGCTAGAATGCCTCCGTGGAGGCTTTCGAAGAGCCTCGATGCAAGCTCCTCCGCCCTGCCCGGAAAAAGGTCCGGACGCCCGACGTCCCCGACGAACAGGGTGTCTCCGCAGAAGACGGCCGAGGGAGAACCGCCTCTGGAAGTATCGGTGATCACGTATGAGACATGCTCGGGCGTGTGGCCCGGCGTGTCGATTACATCCACCCGCAGATCCCCCAGGTCGAACCTGTCGCCGCCTTTCACCGGAATGTGATCGAACGAGCAGAATCCGCCCGCCGGGGCGAAAATGGAGGCTCCCGCGGCCTCGGCCAGGTCCGTGTGACCGGAGACGAAGTCGGCATGGAGATGGGTCTCCAGTACGTGCCTGATCGGCAGACCGAGGTCGGCGGCGGCATCGAGATACATATCCGCATCGCGGGCCGGATCTATGATTGCGCAGCCTCCGCTCCATCCGAGAAGATAAGAGCTGTGCGCGATATGCTCGACGAAGAACTGCCGGATCTGCAGAGCGTCTCCCTCCGTGATTCGCTAATCGACATCGCAGGCGGTCGTTCGTCAAGCTCTTCCGAGACCCGAAAGCGCCGGCGCCCGGCATCTCCCCGGGCGGAGACGCTTCCGTGACCTCGGACGCCCGGTGTTCTATATCTCGGAAGACATGAGGAGCTTCGGATCATCGGGGAGCGATCAGGCCTCTGCCGGAGAGCGAGAGCGGAAAATGCCGGGCAGGCGTCCCAGCAGGAAGAAATGCCTCGAAGCCCTTTTCCAGACCCTGGAATCGAACATGCACGGCATAGCGTTCTGCGCCCGGTATCCCGACGGACCCTGGATCGAGCTCATAGGGCGAGTCAGGGAAGTGACGGGCTGGACTCGGGATGACTTCCTCGCCGGCGCCGTCTCCTGGGCCGGGCTGGTGCATCCCGACGACAGGGAAGCCTACCTGGCCTCGCTTTCCGCGCTCGAATCCGCCGAACAGGGCTGCGTCTCCATGGAGTACAGGCTGGTCTCGAAGGACGGCTCTATCCACTGGATCACCGACCGCCGGGCGGTAAGATCCCTCGAGGACGGCAGCCTGTTCACGGAAGGCCTCGCCAGCGACAGCACCATGCTCAAGAGCGCCTCCGAAGCGCTCGACAAGGAGAGGGACCTCTTCAAGCACATCGCTGAGCGCTCTCCCGTGGGAATAGTGACCGTATCCGCCGACGGGCGTGTGGAATTCATGAACGAGAAGGCCGGGCAGATCATCGGCTCTTCACGAAACACCCTCCTCTCTTCCGACGGCCGGCCGGATGGCTGGGAGATCCGGACCCTCGACGGCATCCCGATCCCCGACGAGGACGAACCGCTGGCGAGAGTTTTCCGCACGGGGAAACCCGTCGAGGGCGAGAGGATCACCGCGTGTTTCGAAGACGGAAGGAAGGTCGCTCTGTCGGTCAACGCCGTGCCGGTGAAGGGCCTTGACGGCAGGGTGGAGAAGGTGCTCGCGACGTTCGACCGCGTCGGTGACCGGCTCGAGCCGGATCGGGAACTGCTGAAGAGCGAGCAGTTCGCGAGAGCGGTGCTAGACGAGTCGCCCCTGGGCATCTCGGTCAGGGACAGGAACGGCCGCCTTCTTTTCTGCAACAGGGCCTGGCGGAAGATCTGGGCCATCCCCCCGGCCGAGGTTCGCAGGGACATGGAAACTCCCCGCGGCAGTTTCAGGCTCGACGAGCGCGACGGATACCTGGGCGAGTGGGCGGATGCCGTGAGGCGCGTGTACGAAAAGGGGGGAACCCTCCACATCCCCGAACTGAAGCCCAGGGGCAGGCGGCCCGATTCCGCGAAATACGTTTCACAGCACTTCTATGCGATCACCGACGACGCGGGGAACGTGGACAGGGTGGCTATAATCACCGAGGACATCACGGCGATCAGGGATGCCGTGGAAGCCCTCCGCGAGAGCGAGGAACGCTACAGGTCCCTGGCCGAGGCGGCTCAGGACATGATCTTCGTCATCGGCCGGGACGACAGGGTGAAATACCTGAACACGACCGCGGCGAAGGCCTTCGGAGTCGCCCCGGGAGCCATAATCGGCCTTCGCAGGGCAGAACTGTTCGATCCCGTCAGATCGGCCCAGCAGCTCGCCTCGCTGGAGCAGGTCTTCAGGACGGGGAAACCGGAATACAGGGAGTCCGAAACCGAGTTCCCGGGCGGCAGGCGCTTCCTCGGAACCTGGCTGGTGCCTCTGCAGGGCCCGGACGGGGGAGTAGATTCCGTTCTGGGCTTGGCGCGCGACATCACGGACAGGATCCGGGCCATAAGGGAACAGCGGGATCTCGAAAGCAGGCTCTCGCTGGCCCAGAGGCTGGAGTCCATCGGCAGGCTGGCCGGGGGCATCGCCCATGACTTCAACAATCTTCTCACCGTCATCCTGGGAAGGGCCGAGGTGCTCCAGAGGAACCTGCCGGGGGGTGACGAGAGCATCCGCGAGACCCTCAGCGAGATATCGAAGGCGGCGGAGAAGGCCAGGAGCCTCACGGGCCAGCTCCTCGCCTTCGGGCGCAAGCAGATGTTCACGCTGGAGAGCATCGATCTCAACGAGCTGATCTCGTCGTTCTCCACGATGCTCCGCAGGCTCATCGGGGAGCAGATCGAGGTCGTCACCGACCTCGCCCCGGATCTGGGGGCCACAAGGGCGGACCGGTCCCAGATAGAGCAGATTCTGATGAACCTCTGCATCAACGCCCGGGATGCGATCGCCGGAACGGGCAGGATAATCCTTCGCACGTCGAGCCGGAGGATCGAGCAGGACTGCGACGACCGCGATCCCGACGTCCCTCCCGGCGACTATGCGGTCCTGTCCGTGATCGACAACGGCTCCGGCATGGACAGGGAGACGCTGAAGCTGGTCTTCGACCCCTTCTTCACGACGAAGGAGGTGGGAAAGGGCACGGGGCTCGGGCTTGCCATGGTCTATGGGATAGTCAAACAGCACGGCGGGCAGATCCGTGTCGAGAGCGAGCCCGGCTGCGGCAGCACGTTTACCGTTTTTCTGCCTCTCGACCGCGGGGTGAATCTCCGCTCCGAGTCCCCCGGCGAGCCCGGGGAGATCCCTTCACAGGCGTCCTGCCCCATGACGGGGACGGTTCTGGTGGTCGAGGACGACGTGTCCCTGCGCAGACTCATGTGCGAGGTCTTCGAGAACGCGGGATTCTCGGTGATCGAGGTCCCTCGGCCGGAGGACGCCGCCCGGCTGGCCTCCTCCAGAGGGCCGGTGGACCTGCTTCTCTCCGACATGGTGATGCCCGTGATGAGCGGCCGCGAGGTCAGTGAGCAGGTTCTCCGCGTCTGTCCCGGCGCGGCCGTTCTGTTCATATCTGGCTACTCGGGCATGGTGGTCTCTGAGGACGGAGCCCTCGAGGACGGCGTCTTCTTCCTGCAGAAGCCCTTCTCCATACAGACGCTTCTCTCGAGGGCGCGTGAGGCCATAGCCTCGGTGAAGAAGCCCGGCACGGACACGGGCGGGAAGGGAGGCGGGAGTTGCTGAGATCCACGACCGCGGTCCTGCTCGCGTACTCCCTGGTCGGTTCGGATGTGCTGGTGATAGGGGAGCCCGTCTCCTCGACGACGATGCCGTGGTGCTCCGATTGAATCCCCTCCCTGCGCTACCAGTTGGTAGTGCCATGGACCGAGCTGGAAACACCGATGGAGATAACCGGCATCTCCTGGCAGCACAGCCACGAGGGCGACACCGCGGCATGGTACGCGGACACGGAGATGTATCTCGGCCTCTGCCCCGATACCGTGCTGAGCCCCTTCTTCGACCTGAACTTCCTGGACGGCACGAAGACCCTCGTCATGTCGGCGGACACACTGACGCTCACGGCCGGCTATCTGGAGTGGTTCACCTTCCAGCTGCCCGCGCCTTTCGCGGTGCCGGAGGGCTCGAACCTGCTGATCGAGATCTCCAGGAGCGGCGGTGACGGCTTCTTCTTCACATGGCGCTGGTACACGAGGGGAATGAGAACCCTCTCCGCCACCGACCCCGCGGCGCAGACAGGGTATCCGGAGGGCGTCTCTTCGATGCTGATGATCGAGTACGAGCAGGGGACCTCGGAGGCCACCTGGGGGGCGATCAAGGCGGGGTTCCCCGATTGAGTGCCGCCGCACCGGGCGCCCCCCCTGAACAGCCTCCGATAGACCCGTCCGCAGGAGAAGTCGAAGCCGTCTTCCTCATGACCGACATCGAGGGCTCCAGCGAGCGCTGGCAGACCAGACCCGCAGCGATGGCCTCCGCCCTGGCGAGACACGACCGGATCATAGCCGGGGCCGTGGAGCGCAACGGTGGGCGTGTCGTCAAGCACACCGGAGACGGCTTCTTCGCCTGCTTCGAGGGCGGCGATCCGCTCCGCTGCGCCCTCGAGGTGCAGAGAGCGATGGCCGCAGGGGACTGGACCGATACCGGGGGCCTCCGTGTGAGGATAGCCGTGCATTCGGGCCGGGCGGTCGAAAGGGAAGGCGATCTCTTCGGCGCAGATGTCAGCCTGACGGCGCGCCTGCTCTCGGCCGCATGGGGAGGCCAGACCCTCCTTACCGAGGAGGCTGCCGCATCCCTGCCTCTGCCGCCCGGCGCCGGCACGAAGGATCTGGGGGTACACATACTGCGCAGTTTCGAAGTGCCGCGGGCGATCCTCCAGCTCGAGGACGTCGATCTTCCCTGGGCCGGATTCCCTCCGCCGAGGGCCAAAGACGCCCGTGGAGCCGGCGCCCAGCTCCCGCCTCTCGCTCCCCTCGTCGGCCGCGAGGTGGAGCTGGGGGAGCTGTGCCGCCTTCTTCTCACCCCCTCCACCCGGCTGGTTTCCATCGTTGGGGCCGGAGGCATGGGGAAGACCCGGCTGGCGCAGCAGGTCATGGCGGAAATCCATCCGGAATTCAGGTACGGATCCTGTTTTGTTCCGCTCGCGCCGCTGGACAGGCCCGACAGCATTGCAGAAGCCATCGGCGGAGCGCTCAAACTGAGGATGTACGGACCCGAAGAGCCTCTCGAACAGGTAGAGAGATTCCTTCGCGATCGGAAGATGCTCCTGGTGCTCGACAACCTCGAGCACCTTGCCGGAGCCCCGGATATCGTTTCGCGCCTCGTCGCGTCCGCGCCGCTCGTGACCTTCCTGGTCACGAGCCGGGAGCGGCTGGGCATCCCCTGCGAGATCGTCTTCGAGATCGGCGGCCTCGAGTGCCCGCCTCCCGGCTCCTTCGAGAGCGGCGGTGATTTCGGGGCGGTGAAGCTCTTTCTGGAGAGCGCCAGAGCGCAGATCCCGGACTACCGGCCTTCCGGCCCGGAACTGGAGAGCATCTCGAGACTCGCGATTCTCCTGCAGGGAATGCCGCTTGCGCTTGAACTCGCGGCGGGATGGGCTAGGCTGATGAGTCCGTCCGAGATCCTCGACGAGACCGCAAAGAGCCTGGACTTCCTTGAGAGCGTCCAGAGGGGGATCCCCGAGAGGCACAGGAGCCTCAGGGCTGTCTTCGAATACTCCTGGCTTCTTCTGTCCCCAGCGGAGCGGGAGGCTCTGGCAAGGCTCTCGGTGTTCCGTAACCGATTCGACAGGGCCTCCGCAGCCCGGGTTTCCCTGGCCGGTCCGCCGGTACTTCTGGGGCTCCTCGACAAGTCGCTCGTCAGAACGAGCTCGCCGGGCTCCTTCGAACTGGTCGAGGTGGTGAGGCAGTACGCAAGGGAGAAGCTCTCGGCAGACGGAGAGGACGAACTCGCGACACTCGACAGGCATGCCTCCTGCATTATTTCCTGGGTCTCGACCTCCGGTCTCTGCTCGATGGGCGAAGAGAAGAGGGGCGCGCTGAAAGCCGCCTCCTCCAGGGCCGGCGACATCAGATCGGCATGGAAGAGAGCGCTGGAGCGGGGAATGCTGGCCGATCTCGCGGACGCCGCCCCCGGTCTTTACAGCTTTCTGGACTCGACATGCGCCTACTCCGAGGGGGAGGAGCTCTTCAGGGAGCTATCCGCGCTCGCCTCCGGAACCCCGGAATGCGATCCCGCGCTCAGGGGGCGGATAATGGCATGGCACGGCTGGATGTCCTATCGAAGGGCCTCCTATGCCCTTGCCGGGAGAATCCTGGAAGAGGCCGTGGCCATTCTGGAGCCGCTCGATCAGCCGGGCGACACGGGCTTCGCCCTCTGCGGAACGGGGCTCATCTTCTACTCTCTCGGGCAGAGCGACTCGCTCATGCAAGCCTTCCGCAAAGCCCACTCGTATGCCGCCAGATCCGGCAGGCGCGACCTCATGGCCCGGACCGAAACCGGCATGGGGCTGGGGCACTACCTCCGGAAGGAGTACGAGGAGGCCCGGGCCCGTTTCGAGGAGGCGATACGCCTCTATGCCGAATCGGGCGACATATCGAACCATCCTCTGGCATACACGAACCTCGCCTTCACCGAGATCGAGGCGGGAAGGCTCGACGAGGCCGAAGACCTCGTCCGGAAGAGCCTGGAATGCGCCGAATCCCTGGGCGACGACTTCGGCAGGGGCAGCGCCGCACGCGCGCTGGGCATGATCGAGATGAGAAGGGGGAGGTGTGCGGAAGCCGAGGCCCTTCTACACAGGAGCATGGAGATGTACGGCCGAATCGGCTATGACCTCGGTGTGGCGATCTGCGAGAAGGCTCTTGCCGAGATGTTCTGCAGTTCCGGGCAATGGGCCAGGGCCAGGGACTACTGCGCCGGGGTCGCATCCCGCGCGCGAGGCAGGGATTGTCAGATCTATCTTGCCGACATCCTGAACTTCCAGGGAGTGGCGGAGAAGGAGGCCGGGAATGTCCTGAGCGCTGCAAGGTGCCACGAAGAGGCGCTTCGCCGCGGCAGGGAGAAGGGCGACCGGTCCGCGGTCGGAGAGAGCCTCCTGCATATCGCCCGCCTCGCTTCGGAAGACGGCAGGTCCGAACTCGCGGAGCTCATCCTGGAGTGGCTGGCCTCATCAGGGGAAGTGCCCGCGCAGTGCCGGGACGCCGCGCTGTCTGCCCTCGCCGAAAAGAGCGCAGCCGCCCCGGCGGACTTCGAAGGATCTGCGGGGACGGAAAGACACAGGGATCTGGACGCGCTGATCGCGGAGGTCGAGAAAAGCCTGCCGACCCTGGGAACGGCCTCCGGGCAGGCTCCCGGGCGCCAGCTCGGCTAGCTCGACAGCAGCCTGCCGAGGCCGGCCGCCTTCTCCCCGGCTTCGGCGCTCCAGGCGCTCCAGACCTGGTACAGGAGGAAGAGTTCCAGGGTCTCGTGGCGCACCGCGGGATCGGAGACCGCGGCTCGCATGCAGTCATCGGCCTCGCTCGTGCGCCCCCTCGAGGCGAGGGACGATGCCAGAATGCGGGAGGCCCTGAGCCTGCTCCTCCCCGAGAGGGATGTGATCAGCTCCGCCATGCTCTCCACCGCGCCCGGGACGTTGGCGTCTATCCTCGCCCGGTGGAGCTGGATATGGCAGTCCCTCGCGGTAAGGAGAGTCCCGCTCTCGAGCTGGAGAGTCCTTCCCGGGAACTCCGCCGCGCGCACCGCCGTCTCCGCCGCCTCCAGCGCCTCCCCGTATCTGTGCCTGGCCGAAAGAACCAGCGACCTGAAGTAGTCGCGGGAGGTCTGGGCGCTGACGGCGAAGGCCCTTTCGAACAACTCTCCGGCATCGTCCACGAAGCCCGTGTCGAGGAGCATTCTGGCGCGTATCAGCAGGATGCAGGCCTCAGCCGGCCTGTCGGTCATCCTGTCGCAGAGCATTTGCGCCCGTTCGAGCTCCTCGGAGGCTCTGCGGAATCTCAGGGCCTGGTAGAGCGCATAGCCCAGGTTGATGGAGGTCCAGCACGTTCCCCAGACGGTCGGCAGGCTCTCCGCGGCCCTGCGAGCGAGAGTGAAGCAGCGGATGCCCCGGGGTATCTTCCCCGAGAGCATGCACACCTCTCCGACATCGTTCTGCAGGAACCACTCCGAGTCCGCGCCGTGAGGGGCGACAAGCGCCTTCCTGGCGGCCGTCAATGCCCGGGCGAGATCGAGCCTGCAGATGTAGTGGAGCGTCAGCATGTGATAGAAGTTCGAATGAAGATCCTCGGCCGATGCTCCGAGCTTCTTCCTCAGCCTCGTGGCCCGGGCCAGAATCCCGTCGGCTTCAGCGGTCTCCCCGGTGCGCGAAGCCGAGTCAAGACCTCGGAGGAGTATCCTTAGGAGTGTCGGACCTTCCGCCTCGCCCTCGAGGGTTCTCAACTCGGCCAGGGCCCCGCATGGATCGCCCGAGAGCCTCAGTATGTCGGCCGCCCTGGAGAGCAGTTCGGCCCTCCTGTCGGACAGCCCCAGGGATCCGGCCAGTGCGGCCGCCTCCAGGGCCGCCTCCCTCGACTTCAGGAGCTGTCCCGTCCTGAGATACCCTCTCTGGAGCTCGTTCGAGATCTCGAGCAGCCTTCGTCCCATCTCCGCATCCCCGGAGAACCCCCTTGCGAGTTCCCCGGCGCGTCCATAGTGGATAACGGCCTCCTCCGAGAGCTTCTTGGAGAACGCATCGGCTCCCGCGGCCATCCATTCGTCGACTGCCTGCACCGTCTCCCCGCAGCGCTCGAGGCACAGGGCCGCTCCGTGGTGGTTCCCGGCACTCCTGTAATGCTCTGCGAGCACCAGGTTCACTCTCCTTACGAGAGGTGGATTGGCAGCGCGGGCAAGCTCTTCCCGGTACATCAGGTTTCGGAAACCGAAGGAAAGCGGGGCCGCCTGCTCGAGGATTCCCGCACGGGCCGCCCTGTCGAGAGCGGTTATCACCTCCCCGTTCGAGATCCCGGATACCCGGGCGACCAGCTCGGGATCGACAAGCTCGCCGGCAGATGCGGCCACGACGAGCACCTGCCTCTCCTGATCCTTCATGGCGGCCAGCTTCGAGGAGATGAGATCCCGCACCTTCTGGGAGAAGGGGGAAGGACTCGCCTCGCGGGCAAGGCCGACCATGCGATCCAGTCGGAGGGCGCCCGACTCGAACAGCACCCGCAGATACTCCACGGCGAAGATCGGAAGCCCGCCCGAAACCCTGAAGAGCCTGTCCGCAAGCTCCGGGGAGATGCCGGTCGCCCCGAGGCATGCCCTGGCCAGCTCGACGACCTCGCGCCTTCCGAAGGGCTCCAGATCGATCGTGACGCAGCCTTCAAGCCCGGTCAGCGCGGCCGCGGCGGAGCCGCCTTCGAGCGCCTCCTGCTCGGTCCTCGCCGCGCACAGGATCGTGACGTCGCACCCATCCCCGAAATGGGCCAGATACGAGACGAACTCCGCGGTGCCGGGATCCATCCAGTGGGCGTCCTCCAGCAGGAGAACGACAGGAGACCAGGCCCTGAGAAGCGCCAGCATGGCCTCCATCAGGGCTACCCGCTCGAGCGCCCCATCCACCTCCGCCTTCTCGCTGAAGACGTCCGGGAGTACGGTTCCGAGAACCTTGGCCCACTGTCTGGGCAGTTCCGGAACCCCCATGAACGCGGATGTCCTGCGCACCGCTCCTATGAGCGGCGCGAAGGGTATGCTCCTGAATTCCCTTCTGCAGGAGACCTTCATCACGCGCGCCGAGAGCCCGGCTCGCCTGACCGCCTCGGACAGGAGGACGGACTTCCCCATGCCCGTCTCCCCCCTGACAAGCGCCAGGACAGGGTTCGCCGGGGCGGGCAGAAGGGTGGAGAGCCGCTCCAGTTCGCTCCGTCTTCCCACGAAGACATCCGGGTTCCAGTGCAGTCCGGAGGTCACTGCATGCGACCTGCACCATCGCGAGCGCCCCGAGTTCTTGGCGGTGTACATGGCCTGGTCGGCGAGCGAGATCAGGTCGTTCTTGGTTACGGCGTCTTCGGGGAAGAACGCTATCCCGATGCTGGCGGTGACGCCCCATTCCCTTCCCAGGCCGTCCCTGGCGGCGGAGGCGATGCGCTCCGCGAGAGCCTCCGCATCCGAGTCGGAGGTCACGGGGAGCAGGACCACGAACTCGTCCCCTCCATAGCGGCAGACGAAGTCGGTGTCGCGGGCCGTCCTGCGGAGGAGCGAGACGAACCTGCGCAGAACCTCGTCGCCTGTGAGATGGCCCTGCGTGTCGTTAACAGCCTTGAAGTTGTCGAGATCGATGAAGAGAAGCGCGAATGCGCCGCCGGCGTTGATCAGACTGTCGAGGACTCCGTCCATGAAGCGCCTGTCGGGCAGGCCGGTGAGCTGATCCTCGTGCTCTGTCGCCCGCTTCTCCATGCCGTCCGGTTCGTCCTTCTGCCGATGCAGTTTTCTCGGAGGCCCATACGCCTTATTCTAGAGCCTGGGCGGGGACCGTGGGAAGACATGGGTATGCCGCGGCCGCCCGGAGGTGTCTTGAGAACCGTCGCTGCGATCGTATCGGCATTGATCCTGCCCGTGACGGCATGCGCCGCAGGCCCGGCAGGCGATTCCGTCAGCCTTCCGGAGCACCTCGATCCGTCCGGGCTCGCAACGCTTTTCGAGAGCAGGATCTCCACGAGGCTCTTCGAGAGCGCGCCCCTGGACGCACCAGCCGTCTCGACGGTCCTCTGGGCGGGCTGCGGCCTGCTGGATGACGGGAGGATGACCGTCCCCTCGGCCGGCGCTATCTATCCCCTGGAACTCTATCTGGTCTCCGGCGGCGTGGAAGGCCTCGAACCCGGCATCTACAGCTACGATTCCCGGGGCGGCTCGCTCTCCATGATCGCTTCCGGCGACGCGAGAGCCGCCCTCTCGACCGCCTGCCTGGGCCAGCCCTGGGTCGCCTCCGCCCCTGCCTCGGTTGTCATCTGCGCCCGGCCGGGCCGCACCACGGCCAGATACGGTGACAGAGGGATCTCCTTCGTGTGGATGGAGGCCGGCCACTCCTCGCAGAACATCTACCTCATGTGCGCCGCCCTCGGTCTTGGAACCGTGGCTGTGGGGGCCTTCGACGATTCCCTGGTCTCCTCGGTGATCGGGCTGGACGAAGGCGTCGTGCCCCTGTACGTGATGCCCTTCGGGCATCCTGCGAGCGGGGCAGGGATGTGAGCGACACGGGTCTGCTCGTGTTCCTGCCGCCGGCCGCCATCGTGCTGGCGATAGCGGGTTCCGTCATCCTCTCCATTCGGGCCGAGAGAAGACGTTCCTCCGCGTGGGAGGCCGTTGCTCTCAGGAACGGCTACAGGTTCGACAGGATCCTCCCGCCGGACGACCTGCCCTTCGATCTCTTCGGCAGGGGGCATTCCCGCAGGAACAGGAACGCTGTCTCCTGGACGGAAGGAAGTTGCTCCCTGAGGCTTTCGGACTACCAGTACACCGTCCACAGAAGCACCGGAAGGGGCTCGAACAGCCACACGTACAAACAGACGATATGCCTTCTCAGGGATCCCGGCATGGCCCTGCCCGCCTTTCTCGTACGGAAGGAGAAAGCTGTCCTGGACTGGATCGGTCAGAAGCTGGGCATGAAGGACATCGACTTCCCCGAGGACGAAGCCTTCTCGAAGGCCTTCGTTCTGAAGGGCGACGAGTCGCTTCTGAGAAGCGTCTTCGATTCCGAAACAAGGGCTCTTCTTCTCTCGATGAAGGACTGCTTCTCTACCCTGGAGGGGGCGGGCGACGCATTGCTTCTGAACTGCGGCAGGAGGATTCCGCCGGAGGGCTACGGGCTGCCCGCCGGAGCGGCGGTCCAGCTCCATGCAAGACTCGCCGGACGTCATTCGTGGTGACGCCGGAAGGTCGTTATTTGGAGACTTTCGGATCGAAGTGACTGTGGAGACGAGGGGTTCTGCAGAAAGCCCGGCGCTCGCGGCCTTCGAGGCGGCAGGCGGAGCCCGCGCGCCGGATTGCGCCTGCAGGAAGTGCTGGAGGAATCCGAAACCCTGGACGGAGAGGCTTCACCGATGAGACCCATCCCGATCTTCACCGCTGTGTTCTTGGCCGTCATGGCCCCGGGGCATCCCTGCTCAGAATCCGTCGAGTTCGACCCGGAGACGGCTGTCTGCAGGCTGGACCAGATCGCTGAGGCTCTCGAGAGCTTCACGGCGCTCACGGGGATCCTCATGGAGGAGGCGGGTGCGCTCTATCCCGGGGACATTCCCGGCGGAGCCGGACCGGTCTCGATAGATCCGGCGCTCTTCGCCGGCATTGGCAACATGGAATGGGACATGCAGCACATCGGCTTCCACAACTGGGTGAGATACGTAAGAGCGACGCTCGAGTTCCAGCGGATGAGGATCATGGAGCTCGAGCTCCGCGTTGCCGAGCTCGAGGGCGCCGGTCGAGCGGAGCGGGACTCCATGGCGGAGGCCCTCTCCCGTCAGGCGGCCCTTGTGGAGGAATATACCTCGACCGGATGGGGGGACTGATGGTGCCTCGCCCCCTCGTCCCGCTCGTGGCCGCCGCTCTCCTTACAGGAGCGTCCTGCATCCTCGACCCGGTGGATGGACCCGACTACCCTGCGGAATGGGCGGCGAGCTTCCAGCTCGACACGCTGGGCGTCCCCGTGGCGTGCGCCTTCTCGAGCGACGGGGGGGTGGCGGCCGTCGCGGCCGGAGGATCGGTGGTCGTGATAGATCCGGGCAGCGAGGACTCCTGGCTGCTGTTCACCGTCGAGGACTCGCTCGTGGACGTGGACTTCCTGCCCGACGGCTCGGAGCTGGTGGCCGTCTCGCAGGACTCGCTCTATCATGCCCCTCCTGGGTTCCCGGGACAGCCGGGAAGGTTGGGCCTGCCGGCCGGGGCGGCCGTGGTCGCGCCCCTCGCCGGAAAGGCTGTCTGCGTGATCTTTGAGGACGGTTCGCTGTCGGTGCTGGAGGGTTCCGGATGGACGGTTCCCCCGGTTGTCTCAACCCCGGCTGATACCGCCCTCTCGGCCTGTGCGACACGGAGCGGGACCGCCGTCCTGATAGGGGACGGGGACAGCCTGCGTGTCGTCGATCCAGCGACAGGTTCGGCCCGGGCGTCTGCGGCGCTCGCAGGCGAATGCCGCGACGTCTTCACGGGCGGGGCGGGCAGGGCATGCGCCGTATGCGCTGGCAGCAACGAAGTCTGGGTGCTTGACGACTCGGACCTTGAGGTCGAGCTTCTCGTAACATTCCCGTCGGAGCCCGTGAGCGGTGCCGTGACACCCGACGGGGGATGGTACTACGCGGCATGCCCCGGATACGGTCTTCTGATAAGCAGTTCCGCAGGCAGCCTCGAACTCTCGACGGAGGGATACGGAGTGCCGTGCGACATCGCCGTGTCGCCGGAGGGAAGCGCCGCAATCCTCCTGGACTCGCTGTCTGGAACAGCCTTCCTGCTGGTTCGCTAGAGCCGGATCCGCGGCGTGCGACCTCGTACAGGCGACCGCAAGGCTCCGTGGTCGGAAGGGGCGGTCTGCCGCTCGACAGTGCGAACCGGGCGGGGTTAGTTTCCGCGGGAACCGTGTCGGCCCGCCTCTAGAACCTGGAGGTTCTCATGGCCCAGAGCGAAGCTGTCGAGAGCCCGGCCGGAGGGAAGCCTCCGTACAAGCCCTCCAAGCCCGAATGGAAGGTGATCGTAGATCTCCTGTGGGAGACTAATCCCCTTCTCGTGAAGCGCATCGGCAGGAAGATGATGAACTACCTCTTCAAGCGGGGCGTGAAGAAGGTGGGCGACATCATGCAGAGAATGCTTGCGCTTGAGAACGAGGACATCGAAGAGTCTGACCGCTACGGCGACAACCGCCCCATAGAGAGGATCGACTACGAGGAGCTCGAGAACTTCCTCGACGAGATCTTCAAGGTCGCCGAGGAGGAGCTGAGCTCCGACGAGATAAGCAGCATCGTCAGCACCTGGCTCAGGTTCGAGAACACCCGGTTCCTTTCCGTAACGGCCGAGAAGAGGGACGTCCCGCTCGGACAGATCTCCGAGGCGCTCCAGCGCTTCTCGATGCTCCCAGAGGCCCAGCGAAACCTGGCCCCCGAGGAAAGCACCGCGATCCGCGTGGCGCTCATAAGGCGCTTCTTCACCGAGGATCTCGACTACATCAACGTGGTGAAGAAGCATGTGAATGTGCAGGATTTCTCCCGGATCCTGTCCCATACCTTCGGCCCCAGCAACGGGAACGGCAAGCTGGGGGGGAAGGCCGCGGGGCTGTTCAGGGCCGAGCGGATCCTCACGTCGGCGAAGAACGACCATGTAGTCATCAGAAACCTCCGCGTACCGAAGAGCTGGTACATAGCCTCCGACGGAATACTCGAGTTCGTGCACCACAATGCGTTGGAGGAACTGCTCTCGATCAAGTACAGCGATCCTTCCGAGCTCAGGCAGGAGCACATCTACCTCAGGCAGATCTTCAAGCACTCCTTACTGCCCGCGGAGGTGATGAACGGTCTGAGCAATGCGCTGGACGACTTCGGCGACGTCCCCCTCATCGTGAGATCCTCGAGCCTGCTCGAGGACAGCGCGGGCTATGCCTTCGCGGGCAAGTACAAGAGCCTCTTCATAGCCAACCAGGGAACGAAGAAGGAGCGTCTTGAGGAACTGGCCGATGCGATTGTCGAGGTCTATGCCAGCGTCTTCGCACCGGACCCGATAGAGTACAGGCGCGAGCGCGGCCTGCTGGACTTCCACGAGGAGATGGCCGTCCTCATCCAGGAGGTCGTGGGCACCAACGTCGGGGACTACTACTTCCCTGCCTACGCCGGCGTGGCCTTCAGCAGGAACGAGTTCAGATGGTCGCCCAGGATCCGCAGGGACGACGGGGTGGTGAGGCTCGTGACCGGCCTCGGCACCCGCGCCGTGGACCGTATAGGCGAGGATTATCCCGTTCTGCTCAGCCCCGGTCAGCCCGGTCTCAGGGTGAATCTGACGCCCGACGAGATAGTGAGATACGCGCAGAAGAGCGTCGACGTGGTGAACATGAGGACTCGGAGGTTCGAGACGGTACCGTTCGAGACGCTGGTGCGCGAGCACACCCGCAGCTATCCCGCCCTTTCCTACATCATCTCGCTGCTAGAGGATGGGAACCTGGTGCCTCCGGTGGGGACGATGTTCAACCTCGACGAGCAGTACCCGGTTGTCACGTTCCAGAAGCTCATCGCCCAGAGCCCGTTCGTGCCTCAGATACGAACGATGATGCAGATCCTCGAAAGCGAGCTGGGCTTCCCGGTGGACATCGAGTTCGCGTACGAGGGCGATATCCAGACCCCGTGCCTGCTCCAGTGCAGGCCGCAGAGCCACAGCAAGGGCGCCGCCGAGGTGAGGATCCCGGCCGGCCTGCCCGATGGTGACATCCTCTTCACGGGGCTCAAGTTCATCACCTCCGGGCTTGTAAAGGGCATCGAATACCTGGTCTATATAGATCCGGAGGCCTATGACGCGGTGCAGAGCATGGAAGACCTGATCGAGACAGGGCGTATCGTCAGCAGGCTCAACCAGAAGCTCCCGCCGAAGAGGTTCGTTCTGATGGGGCCCGGGAGATGGGGCAGCAGGGGGGACATCAAGCTGGGCGTGAGGGTCGGCTATGCGGATATCAACAACACGGCCGTGCTGATAGAGATCGCCCGCGCAAAGAGCGGCTACGTCCCCGACCTGTCTTTCGGAACCCACTTCTTCCAAGACCTCGTGGAGGCCGACATAAAGTATCTGCCACTCTATCCGGACGATCCGGGCGTGGTGTTCAACGAGGACTTCTTCCGGCTCTCGCACAACCAGCTCAAGCGGCTGATCCCCGAGGCCGCCGCATTCGAGAATGTCATAAAGGTGGTGAAGGTGAGCCGCGAAGTGCAGGGCGCATCGGCAACCATTGTGATGGACGGCGACGCCGACCGGGCCGTCGGCTACATCGTCCGCTAGCGAGGGGGCTGCGGCGGGGGATGCAGAACGAGGCCATACTGGAGAGCATTTCCGACGGCGTCTTCACGGTGGACCTCGAGTGGAGAGTCACCTACTTCAACCGTGCCGCGGAGAGGATAACCGGCATCCGCCGGAAGGATGCCGTCGGCCGTCTCTGCTCCGAGGTCTTCAGGAGCAGCATGTGCGAGTCGAACTGCCCCATAAGGAAGACGCTCGAGACCGGAAAGCCTGTCATTGGGCGCGCGTGCTTCATCATAGACGCAAGGGGCGAAAGGGTGCCGATAAGCGTCTCCACTGCCGTGCTGAGGGACTCGAAGGGCAGGATCAGGGGCGGCGCCGAGACATTCAGGGACCTCAGCGAGATAGAGGCCCTGAGACAGGAGCTGGAGGGCAGAGCCCGGCTCGGCGATCTTGTGAGCCACAGCCCTGTCATGAGGCGCATCTTCGAGGTGCTTCCCGCCATAGCCGAAAGCCCGAGCACCGTGCTGGTGGTCGGCGAGACAGGCACCGGCAAGGAGCTGGTTGCGAAGGCGATCCACTCGAACAGCACCAGGAGCCGCGGGCCCTTCATCGCCGTGAACTGCGGAGCTCTGCCGGACCAGCTCCTGGAATCGGAACTCTTCGGCTACAGGGCCGGCGCCTTCACAGGAGCGGACCGGGACAAGCCCGGCAGGTTCGCCGCGGCCGAAGGCGGATCGCTGTTCCTCGACGAGGTGTCCGAGGTGAGCCCGGCCCTCCAGGTGAAGCTGCTGAGAGTCCTTCAGGAGAGGGAGTACGAGCCACTGGGGTCCAACTCTCCGGTGAAGGCGGATGTGCGGGTGATCGCAGCCACCAACCGGGATCTCGCCGCCGAGGTCGCCTCCGGCAGAATGCGGGAGGACTTCTACTACAGGATAAACGTCGTAAGGATCGAAATCCCTCCCCTGCGGAGCCGGAAGGAGGATATCCCGCTCCTTGTCGACCGGTTCATCGAGAAGTTCAACGCCCTCCACGGAAAATCCATCGAGGGGATGGAACCCGAAGCCCTGTCGCTTCTCATGGCCCACGACTGGCCGGGCAACGTTCGAGAGCTGGAGAACTTCATCGAGAGGGCGTTCATCCTCTGCCGCAGAAAGACCATCGGCGTCGAGTGCCTGACCGGGGTTTGCGATCCGGGAGCGCGGTCGAACAGGCCCGAAGGAATCCGTGATTCTCGCGGGAGATTCGAGGCCGGAGTCGTGCAGACGGCACTCGAGCGGAACGGATGGCGCATGGAAGACACGGCAAGAGATCTGGGCATCCACAGGACCACACTCTACAGGCGGATGAAGAGGCTGGGGATCGAAAAGCCGGGCGGAGCCCGGCCGGCCCGCAGATGATGCAATAGCGCATCATCAGTTTTCCAGATCGTACCACTTGTGCAACATCGCCTTCCCCTGCCCCACATCTATCTCGGGCCACAAGACAAGTAACCACAATAAGATACATTTACAGGTCGCACTTGCGTCCAGCCTGGCATGCTGTATGCTTCCCTGAGATGGCGAGGAGGGCCAATGAGAATCGCCTTTTCGGTGTGTGACGGCAGAATAGCGCCTCTGTTCGACGTGTCCGAACATGCGAGGATGGTAGAGGCGGAGAACGGGGTGATCGTATCCTCTTCCGACGAGACCATCACGGCCGACTCCCCGGTCAGGCGGGCGTTCTGGATGGCTGCAAAGGGTGTCTCAGTACTTGTTTGCGGAGCCGTTTCCCGGCAGCTTCTGACCCTCCTCTCCGGATACGGGATCGAAGTAAGGCCCTTCGTCTCGGGCGGCATCGACGAGGTCGTCGAGGCGTGGGTTTCGGGATTGCTCGAGACCACTGCTTTCGACATGCCGGGCTGCCCGTGGAACTCCGCAGGACTGCCCGGGCGGAGGTGCCGGAAGGGAAGGAGCGAAATGCGCAGCGGAGGTGCTGGAAAGGGTGCCGGCGGAGGAAGGCGCGGCGGAGGCCGGAGCGGGACGGGAACCATGGGCAGGATGGGCGGCATGGCGCTCGGGCCGTCAGGAAGATGCATCTGTCCGGCATGTGGCTATTCCGAGCCGCACGAGCGCGGCGTCCCATGCTACGAACGCAGATGCCCGAAGTGCGGAACTCGGCTTTCGAGGGAATGAACATCGCGGCTTTCAAGCCGCGGGAAGGGAGAGCGAAATGCCTCGAGGAGACGGAACAGGACCCATGGGAATGGGCCCGATGACAGGAAGGGCTGCGGGTTACTGCGCCGGCTCCGGCATGCCGGGATATGCCAGTGCGGGTCGGTTCTGCGGCATGGGAACAGGCCGGGGATACAGGCACTGGTTCAGGGCTACCGGGATACCCGGCTACATGAGGTTTCAGGGCTGGGCTTCGCCTGCCGCTCAAGGTCCGGACGCGGCTTCTGAGGCAGCCATGCTGCAGGCTCAGGTTCGCATACTGGAGGATCAGATAGAGCGGATCAATACCCGTCTGAAGGATCTCGGCGGAACGGCGGCGGATGATGTGAAGAACAAGAAAGGCAAGTAGATGAGGATTGCGCTCACATCATCCGGCAACACATCCGGTTCGCCGCTGGACGAGCGGTTCGGGCGCGCGGCGACATTCGCCGTATACGACACGGATTCGAAGCAGTTCGAATTCCACTCCAACACCAAGGGAGTGGAGACGTCGGGAGGAGCCGGCATACAGGCGGCCGAGGCCGTCTCCAGGCTCGGAGCCTCGAAGCTTGTGACGGGTCACATCGGCCCAAAGGCTTTCAGGGCTCTTGCGGCGGCGGGGGTGGAGGTCTATACCTGCGCGGGCGGTTTCACGGTCGCGGAGGCCCTCGAAGAGCTGCTTGCAGGGAGACTCCAGCGGGCGGGCTCGGCGGACGTGGAAGGGCACTGGGTCTAGCAGAAGGAAAACTACCGGAGCAGGAGGAGGGACATGAACAACTGGACTGCGCACGAGGCCGAGTATGCATCCCTGCTCGAGAAGATGCAGGGCATAGCCAGCAAGAACGGGCTTGTTCTGAACCCTGACAAGGAGAGAATCGAAAAGGTGCTCGGCCTGATGACCGAAAACCTGGTCGCCACCGGAAAGCCGTACTGTCCGTGCAAGCAGTCCCATCCTCTCGACCCCTCGAAGGACAAGACCTGCACATGCCCCGAGTGGAAAGAAGAGATAGCGGCCGACGGCCACTGCTTCTGCAGGCTGTTCTACGCCGGAGAGGGAAGCTGAAGGGGTTCACGCTCGCCGTAGCCTCCGGCAAGGGCGGCACCGGGAAGACCACCCTCGCGGTGGGATTGGCCCTCGCCGCAGAGAGAAGCGTCGTCCTCGCCGACTGCGATGTCGAGGAGCCCGACTGCAGGATCTTCATCAAGGGAGAAGTCCGTTCTTCCGAGTTGGTGAACCTGCCCGTCCCCGTCGTCGAAGAGGCCCTCTGCACCGCCTGCGGGGAATGCAGCAGATTCTGCAGGTACCATGCCATCGTTTCGCTCGGGGCGGCCGCGATGGTCTTTCCCGAGCTGTGCCACGGCTGTGGTGGGTGCATGATGGTGTGCCCTTCGGGCGCCGTCACGGAAACCGTCCGGAGGATCGGCACCATGGACACGCTGACGAATGGCTGCGTAACACTTCTCGAAGGCAGGCTCGACGTGGGTGTGGCGATGGCGGCCCCGCTCGTCAGGGCGGTGAAGAAGTCCATCCCCGCGGGTTCGCTCGCCATCCTGGATGCGCCGCCGGGGACGTCCTGTTCCATGGTTGCGACTGTGGTCGGAGCCGACGCGGCAGTCCTCGTCACCGAGCCGACTCCGTTCGGTCTGCACGACCTCGCTCTGGCCGTGGAGACGACGAGGATCCTCGGCATCCCCTTCGGTATCGCGGTGAATCGAGCGGGTCCGGGTGACGCCCTGGTGGACGAATTCTGCGCGAGAGAAGGTATTCCTGTTCTCGCACGCATCCCCGACGACAGGAGAGTGGCCGAAGCCTACTCCAGGGGAGAACCGGTTGTCGAGGCGCTGCCGGAGTATGCGGGGCTCTTCCGCTCCGTTCTGGAGAATGCGCTGGCTCTCTCTCCTGGAAAGGCCCGATGAGCATGCAGGCTCGACGGGAAGGCGTACGCGAGATCGCAGTGATAAGCGGGAAGGGGGGCACGGGGAAGACCAGCTTCACAGCCTCTTTCGCCGTTCTTGCCCGCGGTTGTGTCATGGCCGATTGCGATGTGGACGCTGCCGACATGCACCTCCTGCTCGCGCCCGAGACGGTCGAACGCAACCGCTTCCTTAGCGGAAACAAGGCTTTCATCAGGAAGGAGGCATGCAACGCCTGCGGAAGGTGCGTTGAACTCTGCAGGTTCGGTGCTGTGAGAGTCGAAGGAGGCTCATATTCGGTGGATTCGCTCGCCTGCGAGGGCTGCGGATTATGTGTCCGGTTCTGTCCGGCCGGGGCCATAGACTTTCCCGTGTGCGACTGTGGAGAATGGATGGTCTCCCGGACCAGGGCGGGGAAGATGGTCCACGCGCGTCTGACTCCCGGAGCGGAGAACTCAGGCCGGTTGGTTTCGCTCGTGAGGAAGGAGGCCCGGAAGATCGCCGAGGGCGATGGCACACCGCTTGTCCTGGTGGACGGGCCTCCCGGGATCGGCTGCCCGGTCATCGCATCCGTGACCGGAGCCTCCCTCGCGGTGATAGTGACCGAGCCGACCATGTCGGGAGCGCACGACCTGGAGAGGGTTCTTTCCCTGACAGGGCACTTCGGGATACCCTGCGCCGTATGCGTGAACAAGTGGGACATCAATCCCGAAGTCACCGCCTTGATCGAGGCTTCCGCGGAGAAGTCGGGGGCGCGGGCGGCCGGGAGGGTCGGATACGATCCGGGCGTGACCCGCGCGATGGTTTCCGCGAAGACCGTAGTCGAGACGGACTGCGCCGCCTCGGCAGACATCTCCGCCGTATGGAAGGCGGTCTGCACGATCGGAGGATTCGATGGCTGATCCCAGCCCTGCAGAGAGGATCATTGTCCAGGACGAGATCATAAGAAAGCGCCTCGGGCGAATCACGCACAAGATACTCGTGCTGTCCGGCAAGGGAGGCGTGGGCAAGAGCACGGTCGCTGTGAACCTCGCCGCTTCGCTTGCGCTGGCTGGGCACCGCACCGGACTGCTCGATGTGGACATACACGGCCCGAGCATTCCCACGATGCTGGGCATCGAGGGCGCCAGGGCTGAAGCCCGCGAGGGAGCGATCATCCCTGTCGAGGCGGCCGGCATGAAACTCATATCGCTGGGCTTCTTCACCGACAGCAGCGACGACGCGGTGATATGGCGCGGACCGCTCAAGGCCGGGCTGATCAGGCAGTTCATGAGCGACGTGGAGTGGGGCGAGCTGGACTACCTGGTGGTCGATTCGCCACCGGGGACCGGCGACGAGCCCCTCTCGGTATGCCAGCTCATGGGGCCTGTGGACGGAGCGGTCGTGGTGACGACGCCCCAGAGGGTTGCGGCGGTGGACGTCAGGAAGTGCATCTCCTTCTGCAGGAAGCTGGGTGTGCGGGTCCTGGGTGTGATCGAGAACATGAGCGGCTTCGCGTGTCCGAAGTGCGGCGAGGTGACGCACATCTTCATGAGCGGCGGAGGGGCGAAGATGGCCCGTGACATGGAAGTGCCCTTCCTCGGGGCCTTGCCTCTCGATCCTCTTGTGGCCGAGTCATGCGATTCCGGAAGGCCTTTTATCTATCATTACTCGAAGACGCCGACCGCGAGGATAATGAGCGGGATACTGGCCGGGATCACCGAACCGGGTTCGGAAAAGCCCGATGAGAACGCGGATAGCGAGGAGAACACCGAGGGGAGCAGCAGTATGAAAATCGCAGTCCCGACATCCGGAGGGCGCCTCTGCGCGCATTTCGGCCATTGCGACTCGTTCGCGGTTATCGAAGTAGATCGTGCGAAGGGGCTGATACTCTCGAAGACGGATCTGCAGGCTCCACCGCACGAGCCGGGGCTTCTGCCGAGGTGGCTGGCGAAAGAG
>JAAYTY010000153.1 GCA_012523605.1 Candidatus Fermentibacterota bacterium | reverse complement strand
TCTGTCGTGCAAAGCTCTCGCAAGCGCACCCGCCACCGTGGATTTGCCGGAAGACGGCAGGCCCGTCAGCCAGACCGTCACCCCCCTGCTGCCGAGGAGGATCTCCCGGTCCTCCCTGCCCACCGGGTGATGGTGCCACATGACGTTCCGCCCGGGGTTTCCGTTCCCGCTTTCAGTCATCGGGATGTCCTTTCTTGCATCGGAGGAATCGCAGCCCTAATGTTCCAGGCCGCAGGCTTTCAACATATCCACTCCGGAAACCCCGCGCAAAGACCGGGGATAAGGGAGGCCCGATGCTCGACAGAACGGTGATCAGGGAGAGCCTGGGGAGATGCCTGACCGATGCCTCCCCTCTGGGCCTCCCCGGTTTCAGGCGCGGCAAGGTGAGGGACGTGTTCGACCTCGGCGACAGGCTCCTCCTCGTCACCACGGACAGGCAGAGCGCCTTCGACAGGGTTCTCGCGGCAGTGCCGTTCAAGGGGCAGGTGCTGAACCAGGTGAGCGCCTTCTGGTTCGATGAAACGTCCGACATCACGGCCAACCATGTCGTCTCGGTACCCGATCCGAACGCCACTCTGGCAAGGAAGTGCCGCGTCTTCCCGGTCGAGTTCATCGTGAGGGGCTATCTCACGGGCAGCACCAGCACCTCGGCATGGACGCTGTACAGCTCCGGCAGCCGCGATATATGCGGCAACAGGCTCCCCGACGGCATGGTCAAGAACCAGCGCTTCCCGAAGCCGATAATCACGCCTACCACGAAGAGCGACGAGCACGACGAGTCCATCACGCCGGCGGAGATAGTATCGAGAGGGCTGATGACGCGCGGGCAGTGGGAAGAGGCCTCGGCGGCCGCGCTGGCTCTGTTCGGGCGGGGCACGGCGGTCGCCGCCCGCAACGGGCTGATCCTGGTGGACACCAAGTACGAGATGGGGCTGGACGATTCAGGCAGGCTGACGGTTGTGGACGAGATCCATACCCCCGACTCGTCCAGATACTGGCTGTCCGAGAGTTACGAGGAACGGCTCGCGGAGGGCCGAGAGCCCGACAACATAGACAAGGAGTTCCTCAGGCTCTGGTTCCGCGACAACTGCGATCCGTACAACGATCCGGTTCTGCCGGAAGCTCCCGCAGAGCTGGTGGAGGAGCTTTCCGCCAGATACATAAAGCTCTACGAGATGATCACGGGAAGCGAGTTCGTTCCGCCTCCGCCCGGAGACCCGCTCGAGAGGCTGCGCTCGGCCGTCGGAAGGCTGGCATGATTGCGACGGCTCCGATCGGCCGTCATTCCGAATGGAGCCATCCGGAATGAACCCGTCGGAGCTCTGTTCCTTCTTCCTCCAGCTCGCCGTCCTGCTCGGAGCCGCCCTGGTGTTCGGCAGGCTCTCCAGACTCCTCGGGATGCCGTCGGTCATCGGAGAGATCGCCGGAGGGATCCTGGTCGGCAAGACTCTGCTGGGGCGCATCTCACCCGAGACTTTCTCACGGCTGTTCAGCCCGGGGATTGCGGCCACTTCAACGGATACACTGATCAGGCTGGGGATGCTGTTCTTCATGTTCGCAGCCGGGTTCGAGATAAACCTGGGTCAGATGAAGGGCAAGATCAGGAGCGCGGTCTATACGGGGGTTCTGGGGCTGATAATCCCCATGGCGCTGGGCTTCTTCACCGTCCTTGCGCTGCCCGATTTAATCGTATCGGCGCTGACCTGCGACAAAGCAGCCTACGAGGCCGGCGAGGTGGCGACGCTTTCCGCAACGGTGAGGAACGCCGGGGCCACGCCATCGG
>JAAYTY010000152.1 GCA_012523605.1 Candidatus Fermentibacterota bacterium | reverse complement strand
CCTCTGCGACGAGTCGAAGAATCCGGCGTTCGAGGACTGCACGGCGCGCCTCTTCCTCGGTCTCGTCGACGGGCGGCCCGCGGGCAGGATCGCCGGAATAGTCTCGCGGCCCTTCCTTGCGAAACGCGCTGACTGCGGGCGCTTCGGCTGGTTCGACTGCATCCGGGAACCGGCGCTGGCATCAGCACTGCTGGACGCGGCCGAGTCGTGGCTGGTCTCCCAGGGGATGGAGGAGGTCATCGGTCCGATGGGCTTCTGCGACCTCGATACGACGGGGCTCCTTGTGGAGGGCTTCGACGAGGTCCCGACCATCGCTGGAAGCTACAACCCTCCCTACTACGCGGAATACCTAGAAGCCGCCGGCTACGAGAAGGAGATAGACTACGTCGAATACAGGATAACGGTCCCTGAGTCGCTTCCGGAGCGGGTCACCCGCCTGGCCGAGCAGATCCGCAGAAGGAGCGGCATAAGGGTCTTCAGCGAGACGGACCGGAAGCTCCTCGCGAGGAAATGGGGAGCGGAGGTCTTCGAAGTACTGAACGAGTCGTACGAGGAGCTCTTCGGCACGACGCGGCTCTCCCCGGCCCAGATCGACTTCTACATCAAGGCATACCTCGGACACGTCGATCCGGCCTTCATCAAGCTGGCCGCCGACGGGGACAGGCTTGTGGGATTCGTGATAGCGATGCCCAGCCTCTCCGAGGCCTTCCAGAAGGCCCGGGGCAGGCTGCTGCCGTTCGGCTTCATCCATTTGCTCCTCGCCTTGAAGCGCAGCAGAGTGCTCGATTTCTATCTGGCCGGAATCAGGCCCGAGTACAGGAACCAGGGCATCGACGTCCTCCTCAGCTACGAGATGGGGCGCACGGCGCTCGAGCGGGGCATGAAGTTCGCCGAGAGCAACCACGAGCTGGAGAGCAACAGCAGGATCCAGTCCATGTGGAAGCTCTACGAACGGAGACTGCACAAGAGAACCAGGATCTACAGGAAGAAGCTCTCCCGCTAGGCGGAGTCCCCCGACGGCGTCCCGCGGGAGGCGGTCGTCTCCGACAGAAGGCCGGCCGCGCTCCCGGCGGTCACCAGTACCAGCCCGGGCAGGAATCCGGCTCCGGGCGTCTCCCCCAGCAGCGCCATGGACAGGAGCGTGGCGACCGCGGGCTTCGCGAAGAACACGAGCGACGCCGAGGATGCCGGGCTGGACTTCAGCATCCCGAAGAATGCGAGATAGCCCGCCCCGCTCACGACCAGGCCCAGCCACAGAATCGAGGCGATGTCCGCGGCGGAGGGGGTCCACCCCGCATCGAAAACCCTCCTCCCTTCAGCCGCCATGAAGACGGCAAGGCTGGCCGTCCCCCCCGCGAAGGACACGATGTTGGCGTTGAGCGGGCTCACCCGCGCCGCGAGGGACTTCCCCGCAAGCGTGTAGGCGGCGAAGGCCGCGGCTGAGGCGAGGGCGGGAACCGCGCCTCCTCCCGAGCCCCCCTCCGAGCGCCAGACGAGAAGGACGCCCGACACCCCGGCCGCGAAAGCGGCGAGTCTGAGAAGCGAGGGCCGCTCCCTCCCGGTCAGTACCGAGTAGAGAAGGACCAATATCGGGTTCGAGCAGATCAGGGTTGCGGCAGCCGACGCCGAGGAGTACTTCACGGCGAGCTGGAGTAGGGACATCGCGAGGAAGGTGTTCAAAAAACCCAGGAGGAGGAGGGATGCCGCGGTGCGCGCTCGCATCGAGCTCAGCTCTCCGGTTCGTCCCGTGACGGCCGATGCCGCGAGAAGAACCGCGAGGCCCGCCGCGAACCTGGCCAGAGTGAGGCCGAAGGGATCGAAATGCTCAAGGAGAGGCTTCGAGACCGCCTCCATCGAACTCCATGCAAGGAGCGTCGAGAGGAAGAGGGAGGCGAAGCGGAGCTGTCCCGCCCTCAGGGTTCCCTCACGCAGTCGACGGTATAGACGAAACTGCCGTCCTCCATCCTGCGGATCCGCGCGCCGTGGACCTCGCCCTCGAATCCGGGGAAGCGGTTGTGGAACTCCTGCAGAACGCGGAGGAACTCGACCACCGAGGCCGGCCCGTCGCTGAACTCCTCTCCGGGCATCACGAGGGGTATTCCCGGAGGATACGGAACCACCATCACGGCCGAAGTACGGCCGCCGAGCTTCCCGACGGGGACCTCCTCGACCCTGCCCTTCACGAGACAGCCGTATGCGGCATCGGGCAGCATCTTCTGCCTGGGAAGGTCGCTGAAGATCTCCACGAGGGACTTCGTGACCTCCTTCTCGCGCAGGAAGTCGTGCATTTCGGACACAAGACTCTTCAGCCCCCTGCCGAAGTAGGCCTCGGAGTGCCTGTCCGCGAGGCCCGGGAAGACTCTCGACAGGTTGTGGTCCTCGTCATAGGCCTTCCTGAAATCGAACAGCTCAGCGAGAAGGGTTCCCGACTTGCCCTTCGTGACTCCGAGGGTGAAGAGGACGAGGAAGCTGTAGAAAGTGCTCTTCTCTATCACGATGCCGCGCTCTCTGAGGAATCGGGCGACGACGCAGGCCGGTATCCCGGTAGGTTCAAGAGAGCCGTCAGGGCCGATGCCGGGCGTCTGGATGGTCACCTTCAGCGGGTCCAGCATCACGAACCCGTCGCCGATATCGACGAAACCGTGCCATTTCTGGTCGCTGGCCAGCATCCAGTAGCTGGGGCCCCTGAGGAGCTTCTTCTCGGCGAGCACGCTGAAGTCCAGGGGCTTGCTCTTCTGCGTCTCGATGTCGGTCTGCATGGCGACGTTCTCGGGTTCCCACACGGAGAACCACCAGTTGCCGCCGGGATCCCTGCCCTCCCTTATCTGCCTGCCGATGTGCTCCATCTTCAGCCGGAAGATGACGGCCTCCTCGAGAGCCTCCTCGACGAGCAGCCTGCCCATGCCGCCCTGCATCATCTTCGAGGCTACGTCGAGCGAGGCGACGATCGCATACAGGGGCGATGTCGAGGAGTGCATCATGTAGGCCTCGTTGAAGCGGTCGTGGTCGAATCGGCGCGAACCCTCCTTGATGTGGAGCATGGAGCCCTGGGAGAGCGCCGCCAGAACCTTGTGGGAGGAGTGCGAGGCGAACACCGCGGGGCCCTTCCTCTTGTCCGCCGAGTTCTCCTCGTACATCCCGTACCTGCCCCTGTAGAGCCCGTGGAACCTGGCATAGGCGTACCAGGCCTCGTCGTAGAGGATGTTCTCGCAGGTCTTCGCGAGCAGCTTGCGAAGCATCAGCGTGCTGTAGCAGAGCCCGTCGTACGTGGAGTTGGTGAGTACAGCGAGCTTGACCTTGTGCGGCTTCTCCCCGTTCAGGAACGGCGAGGCCGCGATCTTGGCCTGAATGCTCTCCGGGCTGAACTCGGACAGGGGTACCGGGCCGATGATGCCGTAGGCGTTCCTTGTGGGACGCAGATAGACTGGTATGGCGCCGGTCATGATCACCGAGTGCATGATTGACTTGTGGCAGTTGCGGTCTATGAGCACTACGTCGCCCCTCGTCACGGTGCCGTGGAAGACCATCTTGTTGGAGGTCGAGGTTCCGTTGGTGACGTAATAGGTCCTGTCGGCCCCGAACGTCAGGGCGGCCTGCTTCTCCGACTCTCCGGCGACTCCGGTGTGTTCGAGGATCGAACCGAGATCGGGTACCGAGGCGGATATGTCGCTGCGGAACAGGTTCTCACCGTAGAACTCGTGGAATACCTTCCCAATGGGAGACTTGAGGAAGGCCACTCCACCCATGTGGCCGGGCGTGTGCCAGGAGTACCTGTAGCTCTGCACGTACTGGTAGAGGGTCTTCATGAAGGGCGGCATGATGTTGTCGACATACCTCTTGAGAGCCTTCTCGATGCGGCCCGCTATGAAGTCCGGCGTGTCCTCCATCGCCCAGATGTAGCCGTCGATGAGCTTCATCACCTCGAGCGGGAGGTCGCCGACGGAGAGCTTCTCGGTCACCAGGAAAAGCGGGATCTCGCTGTTGCGATCCACTATCTTCCTGACCATGGTGGCAGTGCTCGGATACTCATCGTTGCCGCTGCAGTCCAGGTCCCAGTCAAGGATGATGCAGCCGATCTTGGCCAGGGATCTGAGATGAACCTGGGCATCCGAGCAGGAAGGCGCCTCGAGCACCGACAGGTGCAGATGGTCGAGCGCATCCACCATGCCCCTCACCACCCTGGAGGCGGCGGTGTTCCCGAACAGATCACTGTCGATTATGAGAACCGGGAATTCCCTGTAGAGATCCATCTCTCCTCCGCGGCGGGCCGGGGATGCCGGTGCGCCGCAATCCGCACTACGGCGTGATGATGGTGCCCGCCCGACCCTCCAGCGCCGCCAGTATGCTGCCCGGGGAGGTGATTATCACCCTCCGCCCCCCGCGCTCCAGGAATTCCAACGACGCTTTTATCTTCGGCAGCATGGAGCCGGGAGCGAAATGCCCCTCCTCGATGAACCGCCTCATCTCCCCGGCGGCGGCCGTCTCGATCTCCCTCCTGCAGGGCTTGTCGAAATCCAGGCAGACTCGCGGGACACCCGTTGATATGATGAAGGTATCCGCTCCCAGGCCAGATGCGAGAAGGGAGCTGGCCAGATCCTTGTCTATGACCGCGGCGATGCCCCTGAACCTCTTCCCCTCCCGTACCACCGGAACCCCTCCCCCGCCCGCACAGATCACTATCTGTCCGGCGGAGACCAGGGCCCTG
>JAAYTY010000151.1 GCA_012523605.1 Candidatus Fermentibacterota bacterium | reverse complement strand
TCCACGTATTCGCGCGCCCTGGCGGGCAGGGACTCCCATCGCCTCTCGCCGGCGATGTCCGTCTTCCAACCCGGGAGCTTCTCGTAGACGGGCACGCATCTCCCGAGCGACCTTCCCACGGGGACCTCATCCTGCGGCACGCCGGCGTAGGAGGTGCACACCGGTATCTCGTCGAATTCGTCCAGCACGTCCAGAAGTGTCAGCGCGACCCTGTCGCACCCGTTCAGGCGCGCTGCGTATCTCGAGAGGACTGCGTCGAACCAGCCGCACCTGCGGGGCCGGCCCGTCGCCCTCCCGTACTCCCGGCCCCTCTCGCGGATGCGGTCGCCCGTCTCCCCCGTGATCTCGGTGGGGAACGGGCCGGCCCCCACCCTGGTTGCGTAGGCCTTCATCACGCCGACCACCTCCCCCACCAGGGAGGGGCCGAACCCCAGGCTTACGCAGGCGGAGCCCGCCACGCAGGATCCGCACGTCACGAAGGGATAGGTTCCGTGATCCGGATCGATGAGGGTCCCCTGGGCGCCCTCGGCGAGCACTGTCCCGCCCCGGGCTGCCAGATCGGCGACGATCGGCCCGGTGTCGCGCGCGAGCGGCGCGATCTTCAGCGCCGACTCGACGAATGCGGCGGCCCCGGCTTCGAGGTCGAAGGCGGCGTCCAGGCCGGCGGTCTCCGCGACCGCGATCGACGAGAGCTCCTCCAGGAGGGAGCGGTCGAGCGCATCCTCGAGCCTGATGCCCTTCCTCGCGTACTTCCTCACGTATGCGGGCCCGATGCCGAAGCCTGTCGTGCCTATCGCCCCCGGTCCGCGCGACCTCTCGTCGGACTTCTCGAGCACCCTGCAAACCGGGTGGACGAGATGGGCCCGGGGGGACAGCCGGAGCCTCGACATCATGTCGGAGCCCCTCTCTCCCAGGGCTTCCGCCTCGGCGCAGAGAGCCACGGGGTCTATGACGCAGCCGGCGCCGACAAGACCGAGGACTCCCTCCCGGAGAAGCCCTGTCGGGAGCTGGTGGAGAACAACGGTCTCCCCCCCGATCACCACGGTGTGCCCGGCGTTCGCGCCGCCCGAGAATCGGGCCACGGCCGCGGCGCCCGCTCCCAGGAGGTCCACCACCCGTCCCTTGCCCTCGTCCCCCCAGCCCAGTCCGACGACTATGTCGACCGACACCTGGCCACTCTCCTATCGCGGGCCTTCGCCCTTGCCGAGGGCCGTCCTCAGGATCCATCGCCTGAGAGGGTCCATGCCCTCACCGGTCCTGCAGGACACGGCGATCACCGGGCCGAGCGAACCGGCAGAAGCCAGTGATCCGGCCAGCCTCGCCCGACCCATCTTGTCCGACTTGTTGAGCACGACCAGGAACTCCCGCCCGGACTCGCGCAGCGCCTGGGCGGCCCCGGCGTCACTGTCCAGAGCCGGATGCCGAGCATCCACCACGAGCACAACGCCCGCAAGCTCCCTGCGTGTCGAGAGATACTCGCCGATCCACACGGGCCAGCGCCTCCTGTCCTCGACCGGAGCCTCGGCGTATCCGTATCCGGGAAGGTCCACGAGGACGAAACCCTCCAGGGCCCGGTAGAGGTTGAACATCCGCGTGCATCCGGGACGCTGGCTCGTGCGCGCGGGGTTTCCGGTCGAGAGCCTGTTGACTATGGAGGACTTGCCGACGTTGGACCTCCCGGCGAGGCATATCTCCGGCAGGCCGCATGGCGGAAGCATGGAGGGGCCGGGGACGGACGCGACGAACGAGAGCACGAGGGGCTTCATCAGACGGCTTCTGCGGTGCGTCTTCTCCTGCGGCTCCTGCGGACCCTCATGGGCTCCTCGGCCCCCGTCACGCAGCCGGGAGTGACCACAACCCTCTCCACCCCGGCCTTGTCCGAGGGCAGGCTGTACATGGTCTCCAGGAGGATGCGTTCCATGATGGCCCTCAGCCCCCTCGCCCCGCTCCCGGTCCTGCGGGCAACCCTGGCTATCTCCAGGAGCGCGTCTCTTCCGACCTCCAGAGCGGTACCCTCCAGTCTGAAGAAGTACTCGAACTGCTTCAGCAGGGCGTTGCGCGGCTCGGTGAGAACCCTTACCAGATCTTCCTCCGAAAGGTCGTCCAGGGCGACCATGACCGGCAGTCTGCCGACCAGCTCGGGGATGATTCCGTAGCGCACCAGGTCGTGAGGCTCCACCTTTTTCAACAGCTCGGACTTCGGCGGTTTCCCGCAGGAGGGAGAGGCGGATGATCCGGAGAAGCCGATCGAACCGGTCGAGACCCTGCGGGCGATTATCTCCTCGAGGCCGTGGAAGGCTCCCCCGCAGATGAACAGGATGTTCCGGGTGTCCACAGGGATGTTCTCCTGATACGGATGCTTCCTGCCTCCCTGGGGAGGCACGCTGGCCACGGTGCCCTCGAGGATCTTGAGCAGGGCCTGCTGAACCCCCTCGCCCGAGACGTCCCTCGTGATGGAGGGGTTCTCGGACTTGCGGGCGATCTTGTCGATCTCGTCGATGTAGATGATCCCCTGCTGGGCTCTCTCCACGTCCATTCCCGTCACGTGCAGAAGGCGGAGGAGGATGTTCTCGACATCCTCTCCGACGTAACCGGCCTCGGTGAGCGTGGTGGCGTCGGCTATTGCGAACGGGGCGTCGAGTATCCGGGCGAGGGTCCTGGCAAGGAGCGTCTTGCCGACTCCGGTGGGCCCGAGAAGGAGGATGTTGCTCTTGTCTATCTCGACACCGGCGGTTTCGTCCGAGCCGGCCCGGAGGCGCTTGTAGTGGTTGTAAACGGCGACCGAGAGCACCCTCTTGGCCCTGTCCTGCCCTATCACGTACTCGTCGAGCCTGCTCTTGATCTCATCCGGGCGGGGAAGGGGCCCCGCCGAGGGAAGGGGCCTGTCCGGCGCGGAGGGGGGCCTGTCGGAGAGCAGCTCGTGGCAGTAGCGGACGCACTCGTCGCAGATGCTCACCCCGGGGCCCTGTATGATGCGGCCGACCTCGGAGGAGGATCTGTTGCAGAAGGAGCACCTGCCCGTCCTGGCCATCTCTATCTCCTGGCCGAGAGGACGTTGTCCACCAGGCCGTAGGCCACAGCCTCGCCGGCGTCCATCCAGTAGTTCCGGTCAGTGTCTTCCTCTATCTTCTCGACGCTCTGCCCGGTGTTGAGGGCAAGGAGTTCATTGAGCTCCCTGCGCAGCTTGAGTATCTCCCTGGCCTCTATCTCGATGTCGCTCGCCGGCCCCTGCACGCCGCCCATCGGCTGATGGATCATCACCCTGGCGTGCGGCAGGATGTTCCTCTTGCCCTTCGCGCCCGCGGAAAGAAGGAGCGCCGCCATGCTGGCCGCTGAGCCAAGGCAGAAGGTCGCCACGTCGGGCTGGATGAACCTCATGGTGTCGTAGATGGCCAGACCGGCCGAGACTATCCCTCCGGGGCTGTTGATGTACATGCTGATGTCGCGCTCTGGATCCTCGCCCGCGAGGAAGAGGAGCTGGGCCACGATGACGCTCGCGCTGGAGTTGTTGATGACGTCTCCGACGAAGACGATCCTCTCCTTGAGCAGCCTGGAGTAGATGTCGTATGAGCGTTCGGTGTTGCCGACCCTCTCGACGACGAACGGGATTATCGACATCGCTCAGCCCTGCCTTTCGACCGCCCCGCCTTCCGGGGGCGGGGTTCTCCTCCATATCCACGCAGGCTTCCCGTCGGGCGGCCCGGCGCTCTCTCCCGGCACGGGATCGGTCTCGGTGACGGCCGCCCTGTCGAGGAGGAATCTCAGAGCCTTCCTGTTCCTGAGCCTGTCCAGAGCCGACGCCCTGGAGCCGGTCCTCCCGGCCTCCTCGGCCAGTTCGTCCTCTCCGGGCTCGAGCCCCTCCCTGAGGGCGACCGCCCTCAGAATCAGGAACTCCCTCACCCTCCTCCTCGCGACCTCGCCGGCGAAGGCCCTGGTCTCCTCGTCGGGCTCCCGCTCGAGATCCCTGATCAGATCCCCCTTCAGGTTCTCTATCATGTACGCCGGGGGATCGAAAGGGTTCCGATCCAGGAGCCGGGTCATGACCTGCGACTCGATGAGGTCGGCCCTCTCGGATTCGTACCTGAGCCTTATCCTCTCCCGGAGGCTCTCCCTCAGCTCCGCGACCGTGGAGAACCTGCTTGCCTTCGAGGCGAGCTCGTCCGTCAGCTCGGGCAGTACGGGCTCCCTTACGTCGACGAGCTTGAAGAGGGTCGGCCTGCCTGTCTCGGGAGCGTCGCCGGAGGCCGGTGGATCGAAGGGCTCGGTTCTGGCGGTGAAAGAGGCGCCCTTCGAGAGGCCGACGAACAGATCGTCCAGGCCGGCTCCCAGCCCGTCGTCTCCGAGGCGCAGGGCCATGTGCTCCGGTTCTCTGGAACCGGCATCCTCGACTCCGACGGCGTCGACGAGGACCATGTCGCCCCGCCGGGCGGGGCGGTCCACCGTTTCGAAACCGGTCATTCTCTCCCTTATCGATTGGAGCGCAGCTTCGAGGGACTTCTCCTCGTCGAGCCGCGGGATCGTCACCTCGAAGGAGTCGTAGCCGACCGGCTCCGGAGTCTCGAAGAGGTCGAAGGTGATCTCGAAGCTGTATCCGGAACCCTCGGCGGGCAGGGCGTCGTCGGGAACCGGGATGCCGGCCAGGATCCAGTCTCGCTCCTCCAGCAGGCTGTTCTGCAGCCGCTCCCTCATCTCCTCGGCCACTTCGGTCCTTATGAGATTGCCGAACCTGCTGTCGAGCATGGCCCTCGGGACATGCCCCGGGCGGAATCCGGGGATCCTCAGCTCGCTGTTGATGCGCTTCCTTATCTTCCGGAAAAGCTCGTCAACATCCCCGGCGTCCGCCGTGAAGCGGATCGTCCTCCGGGTTCCCTCTTCCTTCACAAGCTCGTATGCCATACCGTCGGACTCTCCAGGCGTGCGAATGGTGCGAGAGGGGGGATTCGAACCCCCACAGGTTTCCCCACCAGGTCCTAAGCCTGGCGCGTCTGCCAGTTCCGCCACTCTCGCTCTCGTGGGGCGGATTGGATCAGCCCGGGATTATGCTTCCACCGGCTCCGCCGGTAAAGAAGGAGCGGCGGGCGGACGGAGGCCCGCCCGCCGCAGGCGATGCGGCGGAGGTTCAGCGCCCCCCCAGCGAGACCCTCGCCAGGCCGGCCTCCTCGGAATCCGGATACTCCTCTATCAGCTCCTGCAGGATGCGGTCCCTGTCGGCGCCGGCTCCGTGAGCCCCGTAGATGGCGGCCGCCCTCGACATGGCGGCCGGAGCCCTCTCGGAGTCCGGGAACATCAGCCTGAGGGCGACCAGCTCCTCTATCGCCTTGTGAGCCTGGCCCAGAGCCTCGTGGCAGAGGGCCGCGAAGTAGAGCGCATCGTCGGCGAGAGAGCCCGAGCCCGGATCCTCGAATACCTCGAGAAACCCCATGCAGGCCGTTTCGAAATCCCTCTGCTGATACTGCTGGTAGGCCTCGTCGAAGATCACCCTCGCACCGGCGCTGGAGGCGGTGTCGGACGCCGGGGGCCTGACCTGTGCGCCGCCGCCCATGCGGCGCAGGAGACTCTCCATCTCGTCGGTGAGGGCCGAGAGCCGGTCGACGAGTTCCACGGTCCTCGAGCCCGATTGCGCCTGCAGGTTCCGCAGGAGGGTCTCGGCGGTGGCGGCCTTCGCCCGCAGGGAGTCCACTCCGGCCTGCAGATCCTCCTGGCCGGCCTCCATGCGCTCGACCCTCCCGGGCATGTCCACGAACTTCCCTCCCCAGCATGCGCAGAGCAGGGCGAGGGGCAGGGACGCGAGGAGCCCGACCCGGCCCATGCTACAGCGGGAGCACCCTGAAGTGCGCGCGCCTGTTCTGCGCCCAGGAGTACTCGTCGGAGCCGAGGACGAAGGGCCTCTCCTTGCCGTAGCTCACGTACTGGAGCCGGGATGGCGCGATGCCGTAGCTGACGAGGTAGTTGTAAACCGCCAGTGCCCGCCTCTCTCCGAGAGCGAGGTTGTAGTCTATGGTGCCGCGCTCGTCGCAGTGGCCCTCCACCAGGACTTTGAAGCCCGTGTGGGCCATTATGTAGGCGGCGTCGTACATCAGGTCGTCCAGAGCCTCCTGGTCGAGGTCGCTGGAGTCGTAGTCGAAGAAGACGTCCCTGAGAGCCTGCTGGTGGACTTCCAGCCCGGTGAGCGACGGGCCGAGGGTGTCGGTCTCCCACATGCCGACCGTGCTTTCCGGGTTGAACACCAGCGTGCTGTCGGAACCGTCTCCACCTGTGTCCCTTCTGCATCCGGCCGTTCCTGCCACGACCGCCAGGCACAGGGCGACAACGAGCGTCAGCGTGAGCCTCTTCATCGCGTTCATCCTCCTCTCCTTCTCGTCACCTGGTGGAAACGGCCGGCGACCAGGTCGGGCAGTAGCACTCGCCGGAATCTGTGATCCTCTTCACCCTGAGGCTGTTGAGCTCGATCGCATAGATCGCTCTGATACCGTCCCTGTTGCTCGAGAACGCCAGGTGCCGCCCGGTGGGTCCCCATACGGGATCCTCGTTGAGGGTGCCGTCGAAGGTCACCTGGCGCACCTCGGTCCCGTCGGACTTCATGACGAATATGTGTATCCCGCCGGAAGTGCGCGCCGCATAGGCGATCATGTCTCCGCGGGGGGACCAGGCCGGGCTGTCGCAGTAGGGATGCGCGTAGCTCAGTCTCTCCGCCGCGGCTCCGGTGATGTCCATCACGTAGATCTGGGGAGTGCCTATCCTGTCGGATGTGAAGACCACCTGCTGGCCCGTGGGGGAGATGCTCGGCGAGGTTTCTATGGAGCTTCTGGTCGTCAGTCTGGTGAGTGTTTCGCCGGCGGGATCGAAGAGATAGATGTCCGCATTCCCGCCCTCTGTAAGCATGACCGCCAGAGCCCTTCCGTCCGGGGTCCACGCAGGCGTCGAGTTCAGGCCGGGGCGCGACAGCACCCTTCTCGCCCTTCCGTCACGAACTCCGTAGAGCCACAGATCGCCGTTGTCGGAGCGGAAAGCGGTGAAGGCTATGGTCGAGCCGTCGGGGCTCCATGCCGGAGTGGTGATGACGGAAGTGTCGCGCAGGAGGTATGTGGGCCCCCTCGGATCGAGGCCGCGCGTCGCCAGAGCGTACCTCCCGCCCGAGCGGGAGATGAAGCCTATGAGCGTGCCTGCTATGCCCGTCTCGCCGGTCAGGGCGTACACTGCGTCGTCGGCGATGGCGTGAACCATCGGATAGAGCTCGCTTTCGGCGGCCGTGTACTCCTTCGTGAGAATGGTCTCCCCCGCCGCTCTGATGGTCGCGGTCATCCTGATTCTGGAGCCGGCGAGACCTTCTATCTCCACTTCGATCCCCGCCTCGGCGTCGCCTGCGCAAGTCAATAGTCCGGAGAAGTCTATGTCATCGCGCAGTTGCGCTTCCGCCGCGCGGACGAGGCTTCTCTCCCCTTCGACCGAGACCTCGACCGGTATGAGGTCGGCACCTATGGGCGTCATGGGAATGAAGTCGCCGGCTGAGGCGAGGGCGGCCGAGGCTGCAAGCAGGGCGAAGACCGTCCGGCGGGCCGCTCTCATTCCTGCTCCGTTCCCAGGAACTCTATCCTGAGCACGGCGGGGGTGGATCTCCCCGCCGGGAAGGGCGGTATCTGGGCGACCGCCAGGGCGTGTTCCACTGCCCTGTCGAATGCGGCATCGCCGCTGGTTCTGATAGTCTCGATCTCGACCGATCCGTCGGTGTTCACGGTGTACTCTATCCTGTAGGAGCGCGGGGGCCGGACAGAGGTGCGGAAGTTCCGCCTGATCGCGGTGAAGACCCTGCCTTCGTACGTAACCGGCCCCGGCGCTCCGGAGCCGGCTTCGCCGCTGGCGTCTACGCTCGCCCACTGCTGGTTCGCGGACTGCTGGGTCACAGGCTGTTCCTGCACCTGGGGGTTCTCCTGAACCTCGGGATTCTCCTGCACCACCGGATTCTCAAGGGTCTCCTGCGCCTCCGGAACCTCCTCCGTGTCCGGAGCCTCTTCCGGAACCTCCTCGACGGGATTCTCCGGCGGGTTCTCCCGAGGCTCCTCGACATGCTCCTCGACAGCCGAAGGATCGTCCGGAGCGCCGTCATCCGGCCGGGCCAGCGTGACCACGTCCACCCAGATGGCGTCGCCGCCGCCCGTCGGAACCTCGCTCCTGCCGGCGGCCGACAGCAGCATCGCGAGCAGGATCACCGCCGCATGGACCGCGGCCGAGAGGATGAGGGTCCGCCTGTTCACGGCTGCTCGGTCCTCCTTGCCTCCTGCACGAGGCCGACGGACTCGTACCCGCCCCGCCGCAGTTCGGTGAGCGCCGAGGCCACGGCCTCGTAGCGCACGCTCCTGTCGGCCCTCAGATAGGCCTCGGTACGCCCCGCGGCCCTGGCGGCCGATGCGAGGTCGGCCAGCTCGGCCATGGGAACGGGTTCGCCCGCCGCACGGAGGTTGCCCAGCGAGTCCACCTCTATCACGAGCGCTATCCCTGGGTCCAGCCGCTCTATGATGCGCCCCTGGTCGCTCGACGGCGGCCTTATGTCGGTGCTGCGGTGCATCACTGGGCCCGTCAGCATGAAGACGACGAGGAGCGTCATCGTGACGTCCACCAGGTTGGTCACGTTTATGGTTGAGAACCGCTGGTGCCGGGACCTTATCAAATCGCCCCCCTCCTGCAGACATCCACCAGCTCGGAGAGGAACCTGTCTATGTCGCCGGCGAGTGCGTCGATCCTTCCCACCACGAAGTTGTGGAAGATGTTCGCGGGTATCGCGGCGAGCAGACCCGCGACGGTCGTCGTGAGGGCCACCGAGACTCCCGCTCCGACCACGCTGAGGTCCGCCGTGCCGGTCTCCTTCATGCCGATGAAGCTGGTGAGGATTCCCCAGACCGTTCCCAGGAGACCGAGAAGGGGCGAGATGGATGTGACCGTGGCGAGGAAGCCGATGTTCCGTTCGCGCTCGGAGAGGTCCTCCCCCGCTTCGCGCTCCAATGCGCTTCTCAGAAGGGATGCCTCGTCGGAGGAGAGAGGCCCGCTCTGCCCCCGGTCGGCTCGTCTCTGGAGGAACCGGCCGGCCTCGGCGTACATGCGGGCTAGAGGCCCCTTGTCGCGGGCATCCCGCCAGAAGTCGCCTCCCGGCGGCTTGCCGGTGGTCCGCAGGGCGTCCATGAACAGGCGCGAGGATCTGAGGACCTTCCGGAACTCGCGCAGCTTCGCAAGAGCGATGGCCCACGAGCCGATCGAGAGGAAGAGGATCGTCAGCAGGATGAGCGTCGTGACGAAGTCGGACTGTCCGACGACCTCGATGACCTTCGATATCACCCGTTGCCTCCTCCCGAGAAAGCCGTCGCCTGGATCTCCACTCTGGCCCCCAGCGGCAGCGCCGCCACCTGGTAGGCGGCCCTCGCCGGGAAGGGTTCTGTGAAGAACTCGGAATAGACCCTGTTCACCGCCGCGAAGTCTCCCATGTCGGCCAGGAGCACGGTCGTGGTGACGAGATCGGACATGGAGCAGCCGGCCGAGGCCAGCACGGCCCTGATGTTGCGGAGCGCCTGGACGGCCTGGGCCTCGATGCCCTCCGCGAGCCTGCCCGTGAGCGGATCGATTCCGAGCTGACCCGAGAGGAAGATCACTTCGCCGGCGCGAACAGCCTGGCTGTAGGGGCCTATCGGCCGCGGAGCTTCATCGGAAAGAACAGGTTCCGGCTTCATCAGGCCCCTCCGTGTGTTTCTGCTTCAGGCGTTATACATAACGAAGCCGCCGGTTGTTCCACAAACCCGATCGCCGCCGCGGGGCTCTCATATCGTTGAAAGCCGATGTTCTGCGCGAGATCCCGGCCGAGTCTGCGGAGAAGTGCCGCCCCCGGAGACGACCTCGCCGTCCTGCGGCACCCGAGGCTGCGGAGGCGCCCCCGCCCCTTCCGGAATTGCATCCGGGCCGGAATCGAAGACATTATCTGCATGCGGCGCATGAGGCAGGCTTGCGCGAGCATTCCCCCACACGCCGCGGCGGCTCGACAGGGAGGAGACAATGTCCGGCAGCGCATCGCACTCGAGCAAAGGTCCGCTTCTCGCCGCAGCCATCTCCTTTGCGGGTCTCGCGGCATGCGGCGACCCGGGGATTCCGCCCAACCAGGTTCAGGGGCTGGTCTCGCCGGACGGGGAATGGACCGCGTCGGCGCCGATCGAGGGCGATCCGGGCGTCTGGGTGGTCACCATCGAGGATTCGACGGGAAGGACGGTGTTCAGGGATACGGAGTCCGGGTTCTGCGGAAACCTGAATGTCTACTGGCTCTGGGACTCGCGAAACAGGCTCTGGCTGTGGAACAGCGATGACGGAAGGACCTGGATCTACCACCGATTCGGCGGCGAGTGGCGCGCCGGGCTCTGGAAGGAGGGCGGCATGGCCGACCTAGTGCTCGGGGATGCGGAGCCTCCGGACGGGCTGGTCCCCGAATACTCCGGTTCCAAAGCGGTTCCATCTATCGAAGCCTCTCCCGGACAGCTCGTCCTCGCCGATTCGGGTTCGTGGTTCGCCTACAGGGTGGAGCTGCCCCCCGTCTGCCTGGAGATCCCTGCTCTGGGCGAGTCCCTGCGGAGCCACGCCGTCGAGGGGTTGCGAGGATTCCTCGAACTGGCCGGCGAGTCGGGACCGGCGTCCGGAACAGGCATGTCGTCTCAGCTCGACCTGCTTCACCTCGCGGAATACTCCGAGGAGCCGTCGCCCGAGGGGCTGGTCTGCGTCTCGATGGAGGGCTTCGAGTTCTCCGGAGGAGCGCACGGCATCACCTGGCACAGGGCCTTCATCTACGACACCGGCACGGGGGGGTTCGTCCAGCCGCTGTCTCTCCTCGGCGACTCCGCATCGTGCGAGGAGTTCAGAACCGCCGTGGCTGACACCCTCGAGCACAGGCTGGGCGCCGAGGACAACTGGATAGAGGAAGGCACCGCTCTGATTCCCGGCAACTACGACGCCCTGCTGCCCCTGCCCGGTCCGTCCGGCGGAATCGAGGGCTTCAGGGTATTCTTCGATCCCTACCAGGTCGCGCCTTACGCCTTCGGAGTGCAGGAGGTGGTCGTCCGGAACCGGGGATCGGAAACCCGCTGATCAGGCGAGCGCCGCCAGTGCGGCCTCCAGCGCCTCCTCCGAGCCGGTCCCGAACGCCCTGACTCCTCCGAAGCCCTTGAGGAGCCCCTGGAGAACAGCCCCGGGGCCCACCTCCACGAAGGTGTCGAATCCATCCCCGGTCATCCTGCGCATGGTGTCGGCCCAGAGCACCGGGGAAGTCACCTGGAGGGCGAGGAGCTCCCGCTCCCTCCCGCCGCTCTCCGCGGGTTCTGCCGTCACGTTTGCGTAGACAGGGATCGCGGGGTCCGAGAAGACCGTTCCCTCGAGCTCCGGGACGAGCCCCTCTGCGGCGTCCCTCATCAGTGGCGAATGCCAGGCGCCGGACACTCTGAGAGGTATGACGCGCCTGACTCCCGCCGCCCTGGCGATCTCCGCGGCCTTCGCGACGGCGTCCGCGGGACCGGAGAGCACGACCTGGCCTTCCGAGTTCACGTTCGCGACCCCGGTCAGGCCCTCGGGCGAGGCTTCGGCCGCGATGCGGGCGGCCGTCTCCCTGTCAGCGCCGATCATGGCGATCATGCTGCCGGGATGGCGGTCGGCGCAGGCCTGCATGAGCTCGCCCCTGCGGCGGGTGAGTCTCAGGGCGTCGGCTTCGGATATGACGCCTGCGCAGACCAGGGCGGCGTATTCGCCGAGGCTGTGCCCGGCGGCCCCGTCCGGCAGGATGCCGGCCGCGAGGAGCACCCTGAGGGTGGCGAGGCTGACCGCGGTTATCGCCGGCTGTACGTTGTCCGTCCTCGTGAGTAGATCCTCCGGGCCCGAGTCGATCAGGGCCGAGAGGCCGGGCGCGCCGGCCATCTCCTCGACGCGGTACAGGAGGTCGGAAGCCTCCCTCCTGCCGCGGAGATGCCCGGCCATTCCCACGCTCTGGGAGCCCTGACCGGGGAAGAGGAACGCGGTCTTTCCCATGCTGCCTCCGATCGTGAAAAGCCCGGGAGCCCGGGCGCAGAGCCTCTATTCCCGGCCCAGGGCTCCGAGCAGCCTGGCCGGCCTGTCCCATGATCCGTCGGCTGAGCGCGCCCTGCCGGCCAGCACGGCCGCATCCTCGGTCATTCCCGCCATCATCGCCTGTTCGGCGCCGGTGCAGAGGTAGAGCGAGAGCCATCTTCGCGAAAGAGGCGTCTCCGGCGCTCCGCGGATCTCCTCGACCGCCCCGGCGGGATCGCCGGACCAGTAGATCATCTGCGAGCGCCTCAGCGCATCCGATCCGCCCGACATTGCGAGGAGCGTGGCCGCGCCCGGGGCGATGGTCGCCTGGGGATCGGCGGGAATCCGCCTTCTCATGAACTGGCAGGGAGCCCTGTCGTCCGTGTTGAGCCCCGCCCGCGCGGAGCCGCCGCCCCCCCCGCCCCAGTCGGTCGCCAGCGGTTCCAGGTAGGAGGTGTCGGCGGGGGTGAACGCGCACATGGCGAGCATCCTCCGGGCCTCCGGCGTGTCGAACATCCTGGCCGCATCGAGCTCCAGCGGTTCCGGCGAACCCACGAGCACGGCGTGCCTGCCGCCGGCCAGGTGTATCGCCCTGTGCGGGAAGACGGCGGCCCAGGTGGCGAGGATCCTCTCGAGGTCCTCTGCGGGCAGCTGGTGGAGCGGAAGCCACTGGGCGGCCACGCCTCCGTCCGAGAGATGCTCAAGCAAATCCTCGTAGAACTCCCTGGTGTAGAGCACCCAGCTGTCGGAGGAGCCGGGGTGGGTGGCGTCGCATATGACGATGTCCCATCTGCGGCCGCTGCCCGCGACGAAGTTCCGCCCGTCGTCCTCCACCAGCGTGAACCTCGGATCGAGCTCGGGCCTGCCGTTCTCTCCTTCGAAGATCGGCAACGCCAGCACGACGGCCGGACAGATCTCCGCGCAGACAAGGGTGTCGACCGGATGCGTCAGCACGGCGCCCGCGGTGATCCCTCCCCCGAGCGCCACCACCAGCACGTCGCGGGCATCCCGGTTGTAGGCCCAGGGAAGGTGCCCCAGAAGGTTGAACGCCTCCAGCGAGGGCTGGTCTATCGGAACCTCCTCGACTCCGTTGATGCGAAGGCTCCTGTATCCGTCCCACTCCCTCCCGAAGACGGTCACTGTGGCAGTCCTGTCCTCCATGAAGAACCTGAGATCGAGGCCTCCCGGGGGAGGCGCAGAGCCCGGAGGATCCGCGGAGAGAGCCAGCAGGACGGCCGAAGCGGGGAGCAGGATCGCGGGAGCCGCCGCGGATCTCCTCCCGGATACCGCAGCGGCCGCAAGCGCGACCGCTCCACCCAGGGCCGCCAGCAGCGCCGCTCCGTCGGTCACGCCCGCGAGCGGGAAGACAAGTCGTGTCGCGAGAAAGGGCCCCAGTCCGGCGCCCAGGGCGTTGGCCATCGAAAGCACGCCTACGTCGGGCCCCAGGCTTTCCGGCCTGGCGCCGGCTGCGACCATCAGGGGGAAAGTGGCGCCCATGCAGACGGCGGCGGGTACGATCGAGAGGAGCGCGAGCAGGTGGTGCGCGGCCGCGGCCGCCGCCCCTCCCAGACCCAGGGCGGGTGGAAGTCCGGGCAGGAGCAGGACCGCGGCGAGCGGAAGCAGCGCGCTGATCGAAAGAAAAGACTCGGCGGCGGCGAACATGCCGAGCGGAGCCGCCCTGCAGGCGAGCCTTCTCCCCGCGAATCCGCCGGCGCTCATTCCCGCGAGGACGGCTCCGCCCATCAGAGCGAATGCGTAGGTGCTGTTGCCGAGCAGGAAGGTGAGCTGCCTCGCCCAGACGGCCTCCCAGGCGAGGGCTATCGCCCCCCCCGCGGCGTACAGGATGCAGAGGACGGCTCCGGGAGGCCCGCCCGCCGCCGCCCCGGAGGGCATGACGGTCTCCCGTCCGCGCACGAACAGGGAGGACGCGGCCATCAGCAGGGCCGAGGACGCGAGGGTGAGCCGGGCTCCGAGCGCCTCCAGAAGAACGAGGCCTGCCGCCAGCCCTCCCAGCGACGCCCCGGCCGAGTTCCATGCGTAGAGTCTGGATATCTCCCTGCCGCCGCCCGACGCGGCGACGACGGCCGCCAGCGCCGGTATCAGGCCCCCTGCCAGGGCCGATGGAGGGATCAGAAGCGCCGCGGACAGGAGGGCGCGTACAAGCCACTGAGGAGCGGGGCCGGCCATGAGTACGGGATACAGGCCGGACAGGGGACCGGCAAGGACGACGGGCAGGAGGGATGCGGCGCCCGAGGCGGCGGCGAGGACTCTCAGGAGGACCGCCGGCCTGGCGGCCCGCCCCGCCATCCTGCCGAACACGACGGAGCCCAGAGCCAGCCCGAGCATCACAGACGAGAGCACGGAGGCGGAGGCATCCACGCTCCCGCCGACCAGCACGAGCAGTGTGCGCGACCAGGTGACCTCGGCGGACAGCAGAGCGACGCCTGCGGCGAACGAGAATGCCGTCATTCCGGCCCCCGCCTGCCGCCGCTCATTGGTTGTACCCCAGGGCCCTCACGGGCTCCAGCCGGGCCGCCCGGGCCGCGGGAAGGGCGCCTGCCCCGACTCCCACAAGCATGGACATGAGCAGGGCGAGACCTGCGCTCCAGGCCTGGAGGCCCGCCGGAACGGGTGTCACGGTTGAGACCAGCCAGGCGAGCAGGGCTCCGAGGCCGATCCCTATCGCCCCTCCGACGAGGGCCAGGATCACCGACTCGGTGAGGAACTGGAGCAGGATCTGGGAGTTCCTCGCGCCCACGGCCTTCCTCAGGCCTATCTCCCTGGTTCTCTCCGTCACGCTCACGAGCATTATGTTCGCGATTCCCACCGAGCCCACGACCAGCGCGATCGCCGAGATGGCGAGCATGGCGGCGAAGATCCCGGAGGAGATCTTCGAGTAGGTCTCCATCAACTGGTCGGCCGTGACCAGCTCGAAGTCGTTCTCGTCGTCCACCGCCAGGCCGCGCAGTCTGCGCACGGCCGTCTCCACCTCGGCGACGAACCGTTTCATGTCCGTGCCGGGCTTCGCCTCGACGGCTATGGAGAGATTGCGCGAGAGGCTCCTCCAGTCGCCGAAGATGGTGTAGGGCACGACCACGAAGCCGTCCTGCGACTGACCCATGATCTCTCCGAGGCTGTCCGTGACTCCTATCACGGTCAGCTCCCTGCCCTCGAAGACGGCGGTGCGGCCCACTGGATCCAGGCTCCCGAAGAGCCGCTCCGCAACATCGGGGCCGAGGACGCAGACCCTCCTCCGCGAGGCGACCTCGAAGCGTGTGAAGAACCTTCCCCTGACGATGTCCCGGTGGCTGACGAGCGGCCACTCCGAGCTGGATCCTACGAGCGACGCGGCGAAGGCTCTTCCGTCGGGCGCCTCCGCCCGGACGAACCAGTCCGCCATCGGGACTGCGGCGAGCGCGTCGGGGAGGTCAGCGAGCCTTTCGGCATCGGAGACCCTGAAGTCCTCCCTGCGCATGTAGCGTCGCATTTCCCCGCCTCCGCCCGCCATGATCACAGGCCTCTTCTGCACGTACACCGTTCCGGCGCCGAAGCCTCCGAGGGCTTCGGTCACCTGGTCGTTCAGGCCCTGTACCAGGCTTGCGACGCCGGTGACCGTCATCACCCCGATGACTATGCCGACCGTCGTCAGGAGGCTCCTCATCCTGTTCGCCCAGAGCGCCCTGAAGGCCGCCGCCAGATTCTCCGAGGCCAGCCGGAGCGTGCCTTCGATCCTACTCATACCGAAGGGCCTCCACGGGATCCATTCCAGCGGCCTTCCATGCGGGGAACACGCCGAAGACGAGCCCCGTCGCCGCGGAGAACGACACGGCCAGCACGGCGGCGAACGGGCTCACCGCGGCGGGAACCGGGGTCAGGCGCTCGGCCGCTATCGTGAGCGCATATCCGACCAGAAGCCCCAGGAAGCCGCCCGCGAGACTTATTATCAGCGCCTCTGCGAGGAACTGCCGGACGATATCGCGCCTCCTCGCGCCCATCGCTCTCCTGGTGCCTATCTCGCGGGTCCTCTCCGTCACGCTCACGAGCATGATGTTCATGATCCCGATCCCGCCGACGAGGAGGGATATCGCCGCGATGCCTATCGTTATGGCCGCTGCGCCGGCCATGACCTTCTGCATCGAGTCCAGTATTCCCTGCTGGGTGGTGATGTAGAAGTTGTCCGGCGCCTGGAAGGGAACGCCCCTTATCCTCCTCAGCACGAGCCTGGCCTCCTCGCGGCATTCCTCGAGGCCGACCTCCTCGCGAGGAAGGACGGCGATCTCCACCTCGTCGCGACCGTCCGAGAGCAGTTCGGACCAGGTCGACCAGGGGACGGCCACGAAATCGTCCAGGCCGTGCCCGAAGATGCTGCCCAGGGGCCTGGCGATGCCGATCACGGTGAAGCGGTATCCCTGCACTGTCACATCGCCGCCGATCAGTCCGGCCGGCGTGCCCAGGGTTTCCGCGAGGTCGCTCCCGAGGATGCACACCCTGGCCCTGGCGGCGTCCTCCGCATGGGTGAAGAACCGTCCGGTGCCGATGGCGAAACCCGCCACGTCGGTCTCCGAGGGGGCCAGAGCCCTTATCCTCACGGACTCGACGGTCCGGTCGCCGAAGGTGACCCTTCCGCCCGAACCGGACCTCCAGGTGACGCCGCCGGCCGTCGTCATGAGCCCCGCCAGCTCCCTCGCCTGATCCACGGTCAGGTCGGGCCACCTGCGGGACTCGAGCCAGGAGTCCAGATCCTCGAATCCGCCGGAGTATCTGGAGATCTCGAATACGCGCGCACCCAGAACAGTGTCGAACTGGTCCCTGATGTAGTTCCGTATGCCCGTCACGAGGCCCACCAGGGATACGACCGCCGAAACGCCGATAAGCACGCCCAGGGAGGCCAGCGCAGTGCGCATCCTGTTGGACCTCATGGCCCACAGCGCCGACAGGATCACCTCGGGCGGCCTCATCGGGCGGAGTCGCTCTCGATTCTGCCGTCGCGTATGCGCACGAGGCGCTTCGCGGAAGACGCCACTCCAGAGTCGTGGGTCACCAGGAGGATGGTGTTTCCCTCTTCGTGGAGTTCCCGGAAGAGATCGAGGATCATCCCGCCGGTCCTGCTGTCGAGGTTCCCGGTCGGCTCGTCCGCGAGCAGCAGCGCGGGCCTTGTGACCAGGGCTCTGGCGATCGCGACCCGCTGGCGCTCTCCGCCGGACATCTGGTTCGGCCTGTGGCCGGCCCTGTCGGCGAGACCGACGCGCTCGAGACCCTCCATCGCCCTCTCGCGCCTTTCGCGTCCCGGAACCCGGGCATAGACCAGGGGGAGTTCGACGTTCTCGACCGCCGACGCCCTGGCAAGCAGGTTGAAGGTCTGGAAGACGAACCCGACGAACCTGTTCCGGATCGCGGCCAGCTCGGAGTCGTCCATGCTGTCGATCCTGCGGCCCAGGAGCTCGTACAGGCCGGAGGTCGGGCGGTCGAGACAGCCTATGATGTTGAGGAGGGTACTCTTCCCGGATCCGGACGCGCCCATCATGCAGGTGAACTCGCCCTGCTCCATCCGGAAGTCCACCCCCGCCAGGGCCTCAACGTCCACCTCGCCCATGCGGTAGACTTTGCGGAGCCCCCTCGCGTCAATGACGGGGCCTGAAGCCGTCACCGCGCCTCCCGTTCCCGATCCTCACCGGATCGCCGTCGCGGAGATCCCTCAGAGCCTCCAGCGGCCCGGAGACCACGCTGTCGCCTCGTTCGACACCCGTGACCTCTATGTCCATCATGCCCACGATCCCCGTACCGACGGGCACCGACTCCACTCTTCCGCCGGCGATTCTCAGGACCACCTCCGTCTCGCGGGTGCTGTCCCCGGGGTCTTCCCGGGGGACCACGCACTGCACGGGCACGGACAGGCAGGAGTCGCGGACGCCTGTGACGATCTCCACCTGGGCCGACATGCCGGACCTCAGCCTGGGGTCGGCGGAGGACAGAAGAACCGTCACCTCGTATTCGGCGACCTCGTCGGAGGAGAGGCCGGCCGAAGCCGAGGAGAGGCCGACCGTCGTCACGGCGCCCCAGAAGGTCGTGTCCGGGAGCGCGTCCAGCGTTACTTCCGCGGGCATGCCGGACTCGACCTCCACGACCTCGCTCTCCACCATCCTGACCCTGACCGCCAGGG
>JAAYTY010000150.1 GCA_012523605.1 Candidatus Fermentibacterota bacterium | reverse complement strand
GACTCCATCCCTCCCGGATACTCCGCAGTGACGGTCTCCGGAGCCGGCGAGTCCGTCTCGCTGAGGCTTCCCGATGTCTTCGACCCGTGCAGTCTCGTGACCGTAAATCCCTGTGCGCTCCGAGGGGACACGGCCTTCTTCGATCTGGATTCGCAGCAGTCATGGCTCTCGGGTACCGGTTCGTTCGTTCTCGTCTGCGGGCTCGAGCCCGGCACAAGGATGGTTCTTTCCGACATCCATCTTCGCGAAGAGGAGATCGAGTCGAGGATCGGCATGCACAGGGAGGCTCTCGAACGGATCTCGATGTGAGCAGCGCCTCCGTCCGGGCTTGTTGCAGGTCGGATTCCGGATGGCTGCATGCCGCCGGCAGTCATAAGCCGGGACCGCGCAGGGGATTCATGAGGTCAGAGGCGATATTCACATGCATTGCTGCGGTTTTCGAGGCATTTTTCGTTTCATGAAGCCGCCGGGTCCGGCACTGCAGGCCGCCAGGGTTTCGGGCTATCTCGCAAGGACGTTGCGCCCCGCTCCTCCCGGTTTCGTCTTCATCGAGCCCACGAACCGCTGCAACCTCTCCTACCCGATGTGCTCCCGCGATCCGGTGAAGCGTCCGGCCGGATTCATGGACATGGGCGCCTTCGATTCGATCGCGGAACAGCTGATCGCTATCAGGCCCCCGCTGGTGACGCTTCATCTCGCGGGCGAGCCGATGCTGCACCCCGGCCTCTTCGACATGGTGAAGAGGTTCTCCTCGGCCGGCATCGACACGACATTCAGCACCAACGGAACACTTCTCGCAGGAACCGATCCAGACGTCGTCTTCGAGAGCGGCCTGACATCGATGCGTTTCGACTTCACGCCGGACAGGCAACGCTTCGAAGAGATAAGGCGAGGTGCATCGTGGGAATCGGTGCGGGATGGCATGGCTGGGCTGCTGGCTGCCCGGAGGGCCCGGGGGCTGTGCCGCCCCGTGATAGTGCTGAACGATCTCGGCAATGGCGACTGCAACAGACGTACCCCGAGGGAGGACTGGACCGGTCTGTTCGATGGATGCGTCCCCGATGTGATCGAGCCGTTCCAGGCGCACGAATGGGCGGGTTCGTTCCCTGAGAACCCTCACGAGGACTGTCCGTTCGAGCTGCCCGCCAGGACAGGCCGCCCGAAAGCCTGTTCCCTGCTGTGGTTCTCAACCGTGATAGCGTGGGACGGGCGGGTGCTTCCCTGCTGCCGCGACCTCAACGCGGAACACCCGCTTGGCGCGGTTTCACACACACACACACACACACACAAGTTGCTCTGCCGGAGGTCTGGCGTGGCAGGCCGTATCGTGAGATCAGGGGCATGCACCGCTCGGGACGGCTCGGCGAGATCCCGCTTTGCCGCTCCTGCTCCAGGCCCTGGGAGACGCAGGGTGTTCTCGGCGGCGCAATCAGGCTCGTGCGCGTGGCTGTCAGCAGGCTGATGAAAGGAGGCAGGAGATGAAGACGAGGGTTGCAGTGCCGATGGTGTTCTCCTGCATCGCTCTCCTGGTATCGTCCTGCGGCGACACGGGCACCGGGCCCGGCGACGAGCCTGGGCCGTACCCGGAGTACATGCGTGATTTCGTCGTGGACATCTCCGACTACGCGGACGCCGTGGATCCAGGCTTCATCGTGGTGCCCCAGAACGGCCAGGAGCTCCTTACGACCGATCTCGAGCCCACCGGGGCGCTGGTCTCGTACTACGCCGAAGCCATAGACGGCCAGGGGAGGGAGGACCTCTTCTTCGGCTATGCGGCTGACGACCAGCAGACTCCCGAAGGCGAGACGGGGTGGATACTGCAGTTCCTGGAGCTCGCCGAATCGAATGGCGTCGAGGCGATGGTCATCGACTACTGCTGGACGCAGTGGAAAGTGGACAGCTCTTATGCGTGGAACGAGGCGGAGGGTTTCGTGTCCTTCGCCGCCGACCATCGCGACCTCGACGACATCCCGGGGTATCCCGCCGAGCCCTGGCAGGCGAACACCGATGATGTCACGACCCTCGGCGACGCGCAGAACTTCCTCTACCTGATCAACGACCAGTGCTTCGCGAGCGTGGACGACTTCATCTCGGCGCTCGATGCGACCGGGTACGACATGTTCGTTATAGACCTGTTCTGCTGCGGGGAGCAGCTGACATCAGCCCATGTCCAGCAGCTCAAGACCAAGCCCGGCGGAGGCTCGCGCCTCGTCCTGTGCTACATGAGCATAGGGGAGGCCGAGGACTACCGCTGGTACTGGCAGCCGGAGTGGGAGTCGAATCCGCCGTCATGGCTGGGCCCGGAGAACCCGGACTGGCCCGGCAACTACCTGGTGAAGTACTGGTACCCGGACTGGCAGGCCATCATCTTCGGAAGCGCCGATTCCTACCTTGATAGGATCCTGGCCGCAGGCTTCGACGGGGTGTACCTCGACAAGGTCGACTCATACGAGGAGTATATCTAGGAACCGGCCGGCTCTGCCTGGCAGCTAGTCCTGTGCCTCACCCTCCTCGAGCGCTCTGCGGCTGGTGCGCACGGCGCAGAGGCGGCCGCACATGGAGCAGACGTCCTCGTCCGATGGCATGGCGCGCCTGCGCTCGTCGCAGGCCTTCTGCGGATCCAGCGCGAGCGCGAACTGGGTCTCCCAGTCGAAATCGTGCCGGGCCTTCGCCATGGCATCGTCCCTGTCGCGAGAGCCGGGGCGGCCGCGCGCGATGTCTGCCGCGTGCGCTGCTATCCTGGCCGTGACGGTCCCCACCCGGACATCCTCCACATCGGGCAGCCTGAGGTGCTCGGCCGGAGTCACGTAGCACAGGAAGTCGGCCCCGAACCAGGCCGCCATGGCCCCGCCGATCGCAGAGGTGATGTGGTCGTATCCGGGGGCGATGTCGGTCACTATGGGACCCAGGACATAGAACGGAGCCCCGTGGCAGATGCGCTTCTGGAGGCGGATGTTGTGCTCGATCTGATCCATCGGAACATGGCCCGGCCCCTCGATCATCACCTGTACGCCCGCCCCGAGTGCTCTCTGCTGCAGCTCGCCGAGAGTGATGAGTTCCTCGATCTGGGCGCGGTCGGAAGCGTCGGCCAGGCAGCCGGGCCTGAGGCCGTCGCCCAGAGAGAACGCAGCGTCGTAGCGCCTCAGGATTTCGATCAGGTCGTCGAACCTGGAGAAAAGTGGATTCTCCTCGCCCCGTTTCTCCATCCACTCCGCGAGGAGCGACCCGCCCCTGGAAACGATCCCGAGCTTCCGCCCCTCCGCCTTCAAGAGGCCAAGAGCCCGCCGGGTGACCCCGCAGTGCAGGGTGAGGAAGTCCACACCGGCGGCGCAGTGTTCCTCGACCGCTTCCAGCATCCTCTCGGCCGGCACCTCCGGCACCTCGCGCCCGGCTGCGATGTGCTCGCCGAACACCTGGTAGAGGGGTACCGTGCCCAGGGGGACCGGGCTCTTCGAGGAGATCCTGCCCAGTATCTCGCGCCAGGCCGGGCCGGTCGAGAGGTCCATCACCGTGTCGGCCCCATAGGCTACGGCTGCATCCAGCTTCGCCAGCTCGGCTTCCACGGACTCCAGGTCTGCCGAACTGCCGATGTTCGCGTTCACCTTCACAACGAGGCCGGAGCCTACGGCACAGGGCCGCTTCCTGCGGGAGATCGCCGAGTCGAGGAGGACGATCGTGCCTGACGCGATGCCGTCCCTCACGAGGTGCGGATCCACGCACTCGGCGGCTGCCGCCAGGGTCATCCTCTCGGTGATCTCTCCCGAGCGCGCCTTTTCGATTATCGTTGCGGCCATCGTAGCCTCCCGGGTCATGCGGAGCGCTGATGAGGGAAGCCGGCCTTCAGTTCCCTTCGCCGGCATTACCCGGATCAGGTTCTACGGGTGTGATCTCAGCCCGCTGGGCACCCCTGACTTTGCTTTGCAGCCAGCATTGCATACCTTTGGGAGCCGGGCGCGGAAAGTCAAGACAGGACCGGAAGCAGACCGGGGGTGAATGTGGTCAGAGACGATGACGAGGACATCCTTCCGGAGGAGAAGACTCCTGACCTCTCTTCGGAGGATCTCGTAGAGGTCTTCGACGCCTCGAGCGAGATGGAAGCCCTGGCGATCCAGTCGCTCCTCGAGGCCGAAGGGCTCGAGGCCGCCATCCGCAACCTGCAGATGCCCTGGTACGACGGGCTGGCGAAGACTCTGAACCCCGTCTGGGGGAAGGTGCTGGTGCGCGAAAGCCAGGAGAGGGAGGCCAGGAGGCTGATCGAGGACTACATGTACGCGCTCGAGCATCCCCCGGAATGTCCTGACCCTTTGCAGGGCGACCTGTGGGATGACGTGGAGGAAGATCAGTGACCGCCCTCCTGATCTGCGCATTCACTGCTTTTCCTTCTCCAGGGGGGGGCATGGACATCTCCGACGCACTCGCGACCATCGCCCGGACCGGCAGCCTTCCGGGTTGCGAAGATCCCGCCGGATTCCTGGCGGAGGCCTGGAAGGCCGGAGTCGAGAGAGCCGCGGTGGCATGGGCCGCATGGTCCTCGGGGAATCCGTTTCCCGTCGGCCCATCTGTCGAGCTCCTCGAGTTCGGGTCAGGCGAGCCGTCGAGCCTCGATGTCGAACAGGCGGGCGAGGGAGCGGCGGAGGCTCTGCTTTTCAGATTGCTCCACTCCATGGCCGCGGGCGAACAATCGACGCTGCCCGCGCTCGTTGACAGCATTCTGGAAAGAGATGCGGCAAGCCTTCCGCTCGAGACTCTCGAGCTGGCATTGCAGGTGTACGGCCGTCTGGGGATATCGAGAGACTTCTGGCCGCCGGCATTGAAAAGCGACTCCTCCGGAAGACCTTCCGTCCGCTGGCTGAGATACCTGTCCGAGACGCACTGCGTGTCGGAATCGTTCGATCCTTCGGGCATGGCTTCGCTGGCGCGAATCTATGCAGCCCGAGCGCTCCCCGAGAGGGATCTCGGCCCTCTCCTTTCAGATACGCTCTGGGCGGTGCGCTACGAGGCCGCGGCGCGCGTCGCCCCCGAGTCGCTCGGGCGGCTTCTCGACGACGAAGTGGATTGCGTGGCCCTGCGCGCCGCCTCTCGCATGAGAGAAGCAGGTCTGGATGAATGCAGGAACGCTCTGCGCAGGCTCTCCGCGGTTCCGGGTCCGGTGGGGAGCTCCGCTGCGGCCCTCCTGGGACGCGAGGATCTCGACCTTCTCGCGCCTCTGCTGTCCGATGCGGACGGCGCACGCCGCCTGTCGGCCCTGCAGGCATGGATGGATGCGGGCCTCGACGTGCCGCCGGAGATGGAGCAGAGGATCCTTGCGGACCCCTACTGGCTGGTACCCGTGGTCTATCTGGAGACGACGGCCGGCAGGGGCGACTCGGCGAGGGCCTGCGATCTCGCCCGGAGCAGGCTTGCAACCGCTGACGACAGGGATCTGCGGGAAACGCTCGCTTCCTTCCTCGGAGTGGAGCTTCCCGAAGGTTCCGTCAGACCCGAACTGCCGGAGGGCGTCTTCGCCGCCGATGTGCCCGCCGGGATAACCATCAGGCTGGACATAGGCGACCTTCGCGTGACCCTATGGCCCGGCACTGCGCCTGTCACCTGCGCGGCGTTCACGTGGCTGGCCGCCTCGGGTTTCTATGACGGAATCCGGTTCCATCGGGTGATCCCGGGCTTCGTTGCGCAGGCCGGTTGTCCGCAGGGCAACGGCTACGGCGGGCCGGGCTTCCTCCTCCCGAACGAGAGGAGCACGGCGAGGTTCACCCGCGGAGTGATCGGCATGGCCGACGCCGGGCTGGACACCGGGGGCAGCCAGTTCTTCATAATGCTCGACGACCACGACAGGCTCGACTGCAGATATACGGCCTTCGGCGAGGTCACCGGCGGCACGGCTGATCTGGACGAGATAAGAATCGGAACGAGGATCCTGGGCATTGTTCCTGACACTGCGGAGGAGCCCTGAGGGAATCAGGGCCGGAAGGGAAGAAATGGCCAAGACAATCCGGAAAATCCTGGTCACCGGAGCCGTGGGGCAGATCGGCAGCGAGCTGACAATGGCCCTTCGCGAGAGGTACGGAGCAGAGAACGTAGTCGCCACCGGCAGAAAGACGGCACCCTCGAAGGAACTGCTCGAATCCGGCCCGTTCTACTACATCGACGTGACGCAGAGGGCCAGCCTCGATGTAGTGGTGAAGAGGCACGACATAGACACGATCTTCCACATGGCCGCCATACTCTCCGCGGTGGGCGAGAAGAACCCCGGGCTCTGCTGGGACGTCAACATGAACGGCACGATGAACGTGCTGAACTGCGCGAGGGACTACGAGATGACGCGGGTGATCATCCCGAGCTCGATCGCCGCGTTCGGCCCGGAGACTCCGCGTCACGGCACACCCCAGGAGACAGTGCTGAAGCCGCGTACGATGTATGGAGTGACGAAAGTCGCAGGCGAGCTTCTCGCGGACTACTATGTCCGGCGCTTCAACGTCGACGCCCGCGGACTCCGCTATCCCGGGATCATCTCCGCCGAAACGCTTCCCGGAGGCGGCACGACCGACTATGCGGTGGAGATCTACTACAAGGCCGTGGAGCAGGGCAGCTACAAGTGCTTCGTGAGAGCCGACACGGCCCTCCCGATGATGTACATGCCCGACTGCATCAAGGCGACTCTGGACCTCGCCGAGGCCGACTTCTCGCGCCTCAAGCACTACAACGACTTCAACGTCGGCGCCATGTCGTTCACCGCGGGCGAGCTGGCGGAGAACATCAAGAAGCACGTCCCCGGCTTCACCTGCACCTACGAGCCAGATTTCCGACAGAAGATAGCCGACTCCTGGCCCACCAGCGTGGATGACTCGGCGGCCCGCGAGGAATGGGGCTGGAAGCCGGCATGGGATCTCGATGCCATGACGAAGGACATGCTTGCGAAGCTCCGGGCCAGGCACCAGAAGGGGGAACTCTACAAGGGAGCCCCCGCGGAATAGCACCCCGGCCGGTGCATCGGTTTCGAGTTGCGGGCAGGCCCGCCCCTGCCCGCTTCTCTTTTCCGCCCAACCGGATGCCGCGAAGTTAACGAAGTTAACACCGACCCCTGTTGACGACCTCTATTTGTTCCGGGGCGGGCGGGGTTTATAAAAAGGCATCCGACATCGAGCGGGACAGGGAAAGGAGCATGATGATGAGAGTCGTACTGCTGTTCGCGGCGTGCATTCTGGCAGGCCTTTCCGCCTGCGGGTCGGAGGGCGGTCAGGCTGCCGCGCCGGAGCCGGACGTGCGCGGCCTCAGACAGATCACGGTGAGCGGAACCGGTGTCGCGGCCGCGGAGCCCGATCTCGCCACCATCGTTTTCGGAGTTGACGTAACGGCGAACGACCCGGCGCTGGCCGTGGCCGACGCCGGCGCCAGGATGAACGCCGCCATGGCCGCCGCGAGGGAACAGGGTGTGGCTGGGGAGGATCTTCGCACGACTTCCTACAACCTCTGGTCGGAGGACGTGTACGATCCCAGGACCTACCGGCCCACAGGGCAGGTGAGATACCACGTCTCGCACTTCGTGAGCGCGGATGTGAGGGACGTGTCGCAGGTCGGCGCCGTGCTGGCGGCCATAGTGGGCGCCGGGGTGAACTCGGTGTCCAGCGTGAGCTACGGCGTCGCCGACAGACAGGCCCTCCAGGCTTCCGCAGCCTCCGCCGCCGTCGAAAACGCAAGGGCGCGGGCCGGCTCGATCGCCGCAGGCCTGGGCGTCACGATCGGCAGACCTCTCGTAATCGGCGAGTACACAAGCACTTCGCCCGACATGAGTGCGGCGTGGGGGAACTACGGCTACGGAGCCGGCGAGTATGAAGCACCGCCCGTGAGCCCCGGCTCGTTCACCGTGACCTCATCGGTCACCGTGACGTTCGAGATAG
>JAAYTY010000149.1 GCA_012523605.1 Candidatus Fermentibacterota bacterium | reverse complement strand
TCCAGGCGGCGCCCGAGCCCGCGCCGGCAGTCGAGCAGGCGGAAGCTCCGATCGTCGAAGCTCCGGTCGAGTCTCCCGTCCCGCAAGCGGCCGCGCCGGCGGTCGAGCAGGCGGAAGCTCCGATCGTCGAAACTCCGGTCGAGTCACCCGTCCCGCCCGCGGCTGCGCCGGAAGCCGCCGCGGAACGGGAAGAGCCTGCGGAAGCGTCGGCCGGGCAACCGGTCGAGGTTGTGCAGACAGCTCAGCCTTCCGGGCAGCCCGTCCAAACTCCGGCATCCTCCCCCGCCAGCTACAAGATTTCCAAACTGGAGAACGACCTGCTCGTGGGGATAGATCTGAAGAAGGGCAGTCTCGCCGTTAACCCCCGAGCTCTCGTCGCGTATGACGGGCAGATCACCATCACGGAGATCGGCGGATGGCTGCTGGCGGGCGGCAGCGGCACCGTCTGGCTGGGCTCCCGGGCGGGTATCGCAATCGTTCACAAGCTGGAAGAGGGGCGCATCGCCAGGGCTGAGGCGCTGGCCGCCTTCGACGCCCACATCGAGCTCGTGCCCGCGGAGACCGCGCTGACCCAGGGGCTTGTGAGAGTCTCCCGCGGTTCGTGCGATGCGCTCGTGTTCCCCGAGGGGAGCTACCGCGAGATGAAGATAGACGGCGGCCCCCTCTCCTTGAGGGCGGACAGCCTTCTGCTGAGCGACGAGAGCGTGACCCTGTCTGCGGCCGGCGGGATGCCGGGCTACCTTGTGCTCTCTGGCAGGGGAAGGGCAGTAGTTGCTCGCTGATGCTTGCATCCGGCGGTGCATTTGTGCAGTATTTCCCTCCGGGTGTGGGGATGTAGCTCAGCTGGTAGAGCGCTGCTTTCGCAAGGCAGAGGCCGGCGGTTCGAGCCCGCTCATCTCCACCACCCGAAGTCCGGTCCGAATCCGCACCCTCCAATGACCGGTAGCGCATCCCCTGTAAAAAGGCGTTTCCCGTGATCGCCGCCTGGAGCATGCTCAGAGGCAGGAGCAGGCACGATTCCCTTTGCGCCTGCGACGGCTTCAGGGGAGAGCATCCCTATGCTTCCGTTGCTGTCGTCGCCGAGGGCACGGGAGGCGACGCCCGCTCCGCCGAGACCGCCGTCGCCACGGTGCGCGACGTGTTCGCCGAGGGCGTGGCCTTCCGCATAGGCGAAGCGCTCGCGGAGGCCTTCCACGAGGCGGGGGAGAAGATCCGTGCGGAGGAGCTGAGAGGCTGTTCGGCGACAGCCGTGGCCGTGCTGGGGCGGGATGCCTGGATCGTCCATGCGGGTGGCTGCAGAGCCTTTCTGACGGGCCCCGGGGGAGTGCGGACGCTGACCTCCGAGCACACGCTCGCGGGAGAGATGGGTCTCTCGCCGGGCGACCCCGGCTACCGCCAGAGGGTCGGCGACCTGACCCTGCAGCTCGGGCAGAAGGATCTGAGGCCGCAGACGCTGAGCCTGTCCCTGGCCGACGGGGAGGGCGTTCTTCTCGCGACAGGCGCCGTCTGGCGCCACATCCAGACCTCGCGGCTCTTCTCCCTGCTCTCTGCGCAAGGAGGGCTCCAGCACGGCGTCGAGTCGGTGCTCAGGGAATCCAGGGTCCGCTTCAGGAGGCAGGGGGGGGCGGCCGCCGCGATCTTTCCCGAAACCCAGCAGGGGTTCCTTGGAGGGACGAACATGCCGTCACTCCGAATCCTGGTTCCTCTCGCGCTGGCCGCCGTCGTCGCCGGCGGAATCCTGCTCGCCGGACCGCGTTGTGAAAGAAGAGGGGGAGGCCGCGCAGAACCGGTTCCCTCCCCGGCGCCAGACTCCGCGGGCGCCGCGTTCACGGTCATGCCACTGATGGCTGCGGCGGTGGATTCGGCTATGGCCTCCGCCCCTCGGGGGCCGGAGCTTCCCGTGCCCGCGATCATCCTTGGGGGCGGTTCCGCGCCTGCGGGTCCTGACACGCTGGCCGCCAGGGTCGCCCCTCTTCCCGATCCCGCCTATGAGCACATACCTCCGGGCGTCTATTACGCGGCCGGCGATTCTCTGCTCGAGCCCCTCGCGGACGCCTTAGCCGTCCGTGCAGGCCTGGACTCGGCCACGGCGGTTGACCGTGTCATAGTGGTCAGGGAGTCGGACGTTCCTTCCTTCGCGTCATGGCTCAGGAGCCTCCCCCCCGAGATCGACTCCTCGACCGCCGTCATCGTCGAGACCAGGTCCAGCGTGGCTGGAGGCGCGCCCTGGATCAGGGGCTACGCCCTCTACGCCAACGGAGACAGGTCGAGATGCCAGGAGCCGAGCTGCTACCTCGGCGAGCCCGCCGAAGGCCTCCCCGCCCAGCCTGGCGGCGGGGACTGCTACCGGATCCTCATCGCCCCGGAACTCTGAACGTGCCGCCCGACCTTGCTGGACGGAGGAACCCGTCCTGCTATAATCTTTCCGGCCGACCGCGCCGGAAGCAGCGGCTCGATCCCGGCTCACAGGGACGCCCGGGCCCTGACGGGGTCTTGCCTGCTCCGGAACCCGCGCGGCGACAGCCTGCGAACCCCGTCAGGACCGAGAGGTAGCAGCGGTAAGCAGTGACTGCCGCGCGACGCGGCAAGTTCCGGAGACTGCAGGGCGGCGCCTTCCGCATCCGGGATGCGCGGCCGGCCACAGAGGGACATCCAGGCTGGAGGATCTTTGAGCTACCTCGTCTTCGCAAGGAAATGGCGCCCCCAGAGCTTCGAAGAGGTCCTCGCACAGGACCATGTGACGGTCACACTCAGGAACGCCATCGATTCCGGGCGGGTGGGCCACGCCTATCTCTTCACCGGGCCCAGGGGCGTCGGGAAGACAACCACTGCGCGCATTCTCGCGAAAGCCCTCAACTGTGAAAAGGGCCCCACCTCCAGACCCTGCCAGGAATGCGAGAGCTGCAGGAGGATCGCCTCGGGCTCGGACATGGACGTGCTCGAGATCGACGGCGCGAGCAACAGGGGAATCGACGAGGTACGCGACCTCAGGGAGAAGGCACGGTACTCCCCCGCCGCCGGACGCTCGAAGATCTACATAATCGACGAGGTCCACATGCTCACCAGGGAGGCCTTCAACGCCCTGCTCAAGATTCTCGAGGAGCCGCCGGACTTCGTCGTGTTCGTCTTCGCCACCACCGAGCCCAGGAAGGTCCCAGCCACCATCATCAGCAGGTGCCAGAGATTCGACTTCCGCAGGATTCCATCGCCGGTGATGTCCGAGTACTTGATCCGGGAGGCCGCCCGCGAGGGCATAACGATCGACAAAGATGCGGTGGCGATGGTCTGCCGGGCCAGCGGCGGCAGCCTGAGGGATGCCCTGTCGATCATGGACCAGCTCGTGAGCTTCGCCGGGGGCGACATAACAAGGGAGAGCGCCGAGAGCCTCCTGAGGGTGGTCGAATCCGATCTGCTGGCCTGTCTCGCGTCGGCCATCCTTTCCGGCAGAGCCCCCGAGGCGCTTGATGCGGTCGGGGAGGCCCTCGACAGGGGCTACAGCATAGAAGAGCTGTGCGACGCTTTCATCGAGTATCTGCGCAACCTCATGCTGCTATCCGCCGGAAGCGGATCCGGGCTCGACGACCTGCCCGACAGGGAGATGGAGACGATGCGGAGCATCGCCGGGTCCGTCTCCGACACAGTGATTCTCAACGTACTCAGGATTGTTTCGGCAGCGGCTTCCGAGGCCAAGACGGCCAGCCTCCCCAGAGTCGCCCTGGAGAGCGCCGTGATGGCCGCCACGCGGATGAGCAGCGCGATAGGGCTCGCCCAGCTTCCGCCTGTAGAACTGGAGAGAAAGGGGCCGCCGGCCGCTCCTTCGATCCGGGCAAGACCGGAGCGGCGCGAACCCGCACCCCGGGACGCCCGATCGGCCCCTTCCGCGGGGGAGGAACCGCCCGACCGCCGGAAGCCGTCCGGGGAGGAACAGGCGGTAGAGGCCGCCGTGCACACGGCACCGGCATCGTCGGAGTCCTCGACAAGTTCCGGCGACAGGCCTCCGAGGACCCGTCGCCCGGGCAGGGCCGTGAGGGCGAAGCCCGATGGAGAGGACGGGGCGGGCGGGATCGAAGGCGCCGAACCGGAGGGCGGCGGAGGTTGCGGAGATGCCGATAGCCGGGCAAGGCAGGGCCCCAGCGAGGAGGAGCGCGAAGCCACCAGGAAGCTGCTGGACCTGTTCGACGCGATGAGCTACGATGACTCGAACGACAGGAGAAGGCAGTGAACAGGCAGATGAAACAGGCGCTGGAGCAGGCCCAGAGGATGCAGCAGGGCCTCGTACGGATTCAGGAGGAGCTGGCCGGGGCGCGCGTGGAAGGATCGGCCGGCGGGCTGAAGGCCACGGTCACCGGCCAGGGCGAGCTGGTGGGGATTTCGATCCCGCCGGAAGCTCTCGAGGGGGCCGATCCCGATCTCCTCGAGGATATGATCCTCGCCGCCGTGCGCGACGCCGTGGAGAAGAGCCGGGAGCTCCAGGCGGCCAGGATGAGGGATCTCGGGATGCCATCCCTCGGAGGGCTTCTGTGACGGACAGATGGTTCGACCGCCTCGTGGAGCAGCTCTCCAGGCTGCCCGGCATCGGCAGGAAGACGGCCACGAGGCTGGCCTTCGCGCTGGTGGACGACAGGGATCTAGCGAGGGACCTGTCGGAGGCCCTCCGGGAGACATGGGAGCGAGTCAGGGAGTGCCCCAGATGCCGCAATCTGACCGAGGGCGACTCATGCTCGGTGTGCTCCGACCCCTCGCGGGGCGGTTCCATATGCGTTGTCGCGAATCCCGCTGATCTGAGATCCATCGAGGATGCAGGCCTCTTCAGAGGGCTCTACTTCGTTCTCCACGGCCTGCTCGCCCCGCTGGACGGCATGGGTCCGACCCAGCTCGGTGTCGAAAGGCTCGTGCGTCTGGTTGAGGAGACGGGCTGCGAAGAGGTCATCCTCGCTCTCGACGCCACCTCCGACGGCGAGGCCACATGTTCGTTCCTCGGGCGGGCCCTCGAGTGCACGGGCGCCAGGGTGACAAGGCTGGCCCGGGGAATGCCGTCCGGGGCTTCGGTCGAGTTCATGGATGCTCTCACCCTGGCCCAGGCCTTCGAGGGCCGTCGGAAAGTCTGACGCCAGGCTGATGCCCCTGAACTGGCCTAACCGCCTGACCATTCTCAGGATGATACTCGGCCCCGCCTCGATGGTGATGCTGCTGGACCCGAGGCCCGCCTTCCGGTATTCCTCGCTGGCGTTGTTCGTCTTCGCCGCCCTCACTGACCTCTACGACGGATACCTGGCGAGGCGGTACGGCTGGGTGACCAACCTCGGCCGCTTCCTCGACCCGCTTGCGGACAAACTGATGGTCTGTCTGGCGCTCATCGGGCTCGTGCAGATCGATCTGGTGCCGCTCTGGGCGGTCTGGGTGATAATCGGGCGCGAACTGCTGGTGACGGGTCTCAGGGCCATAGCCGCCTATGCGGGAGTGCTCATAATGCCATCGAGGCTCGGGAAGTGGAAGAACGCATCCGAGGTCGTCTCGATAATCTTCTACCTCGTGCTCGCCCTGCCTGAGCGGGACATCGGGGCGACGGCGCGCTCGTTTCTCCAGTCGGCGGCGTGGGCGTCGCTCCTCATCGCGGTTCTCCTGGCGGTGACCTCCGGGCTGGACTACTTCGGGAGGAACAGGGCTATAATGAAGAGGCTCCTGTGGTGAAGAACCCTGTGCTGACGGCCATCGCGACGGGCTTCGGAACCGGGTTCTCCCCTATGGCTCCCGGCACGGCGGGCAGCATCGCCGCCGCCCTGATCTTCCTCGCGGTTTCTGCGATCGGTCCCTCCGCGCCCTGGATGGCCTTCGCCGCACTTGTCCCGCTCTCGTTCGCTGGGGCGGCCCACGGCGTGAGGATGTGGGGGCGCGATCCGTCGAGGGTGACGATAGACGAGATCGCCGGCTGCTGGGCCGCCTGCCTTGCCGCGCCGCACGGCATCCTCTGGCTTCTCGCCGCCGTGCTCCTCTTCAGGTTCTTCGACATACTGAAACCCTGGCCCGTCTCCTTGTTCGACGCGATGGAGGGATCCGCGGGAGTGGTGCTGGACGATCTGGCCGCAGGGGTGATGGCCGCGGCCGTACTTGGCATCGCGGGGGTGCTGTCCGGTGCACGCTGAGGCGAAGGTTCTGCTGGTCGGTGACGAGCTCCTGGAGGGGCGGGTGTCGGACCGCAACCTGGCGGTTGTGGCTGAAGCGCTCTCTTCGAGGGGTCTCGCGGTCTCCGAGGCCAGGGTGTCCGCCGACAACATGGAAGCGGTCTCGCGCGCCGTCCGAGAGATGCTGGGGCCCGGCGTTCTCCTCGTCACCACCGGCGGGCTCGGACCTACCGACGACGACATGACCCTTTCGGCAGTCGCAAGTACACTGGGGCTGCCCCTGGTGCGCAATGCAGCAGCCGAGGGTTTCGTCAGGGACAGGTACCGGATGCAGGGCGTCCCCTGTCCTTCCGGAGCGCTCGTGCAGGCGGACATCCCCGAGGGCTCCAGACCCGTCCGGAACCCGGCGGGTGTCGCACCCGGAATCGTGCTCGACTCCCTGGGCGGCACGGTCATCTCCCTGCCCGGCGTTCCCCGCGAGGCAGCCGCGCTCGTCGGCCCATGCCTCGACGAGGCCGGCCTGGCCGCCGTCGGTCAGGCCCGGCAGGCTATCGTGAGGACGTGGGGCATCCCCGAGCAGGAGCTGTACGACCTGGTGCGCCGGGAGGGCCTCGCCGACACCGCGCAAACGGCCTTCCTGCCCAGACCGTCCATGGTGGACCTGAAGCTCCGCGGGCCGGACAGCGCCTCTGCCGCCCGCAGGATCGCCGCGCGCCTCGGCAGGAAGGCATACGCCGTCGGCGAGTGGAGATCGCTCGAAGCCGTCCTGGGCGGCGCCCTCCAGGAACGGGGGCTCATGCTGGGAGTCGCCGAATCGTGCACCGGCGGCATGCTCGGTGCAAGGCTGACCTCTGTCCCGGGCTCGTCCGGGTGGTTCGCCGGCGGAGTGATCGCCTACTCCGACAGACTCAAGTCTTCTCTCCTCGGAGTGGGGGAGGATCTGCTGGCCGCTCACGGCGCGGTCAGCGAGGAGACGGCGCGTGCCATGGCCCGCGGCGTTCTGGAGAGGCTTGGCGCCGGAGCGGCTCTGGCGGTCACCGGCATCGCAGGGCCGGCCGGCGGCACGCCGGAGAAGCCCGTAGGAACGGTCTGGATCGCCGCAACCGGCCCCGGGTTCGAGGCGGCCCTTGCGAACAGGCTCTGGGGTGACAGGGACGCGGTGAGGGAGGGCGCCGTCGCACGGGCGATGGGCTTGCTCTGGGAGATGCTGGGATGAGGATCTTCGCAGCGATGCCTCTGCCTTCAGACACTCTGGAGGCGGTGTCCGCCTGGATGGAGGTCGAGAGGCTCAGGTTCCCGGGTCTCAGATGGGTGCGGCCCGGTCAAGTCCACCTCACGCTGAGGTTTCTGGGAGACGTCCCCGCCTCGATTGTCTCGGAGCTGGAAAAAACCGTCGAAGGCATGGACATCCCCCCGGTGGGCTTCACTCTGGACAGCACGGGGTGCTTCAGGGCCGGCGGCGCGGGCCTGCCCTCCGTCTACTGGATAGGAGGTCATTTCGGCCCGGAGGCCGCCAGGATGGCCGCGGAGCTCGGCAGGATCCGCGACGACAGGGGGAGGCAGGAGAAACCCGGCAGGTTCACTCCCCACCTTACGGTGGCCCGGCAGGGGCGCTTCGACGGGGAAGCCCGTCTTTCCAGGCCCGGACCCTGGTCTGGTGAGTTGAGAAGGCTCGTCGTCTATAATAGCACATTGTCGTCATCGGGATCTTCATACGAGGAACTGTACAGCCGCGGGCGGTGACCCGCGCGGAAGGCGGGTTAGGCATGGCGAGGGAATCGGCGGCCGACGAGAAGCAGAAGGCGCTGCAGGCGGCCTTTGCGCAGATCCAGAAGCAGTTCGGCCAGGGCTCGATCATGAGGCTCGGCGAGAACACCGCCGTGAAGGCGGAAGTCATTCCCACGGGATCCATCTCGCTCGACGCCGCCCTCGGCATAGGCGGGATCCCGAGAGGCAGGATAACCGAGATCTACGGCGCCGAGTCGTCGGGGAAGACCACGCTTGCGCTCCACGTGCTCGCCAATGCCCAGAAGAGCGGCGAAGTGGCGTTCATAGACGCCGAGCACGCTCTCGACCCCCAGTACGCCGCGAAGATAGGGCTTGACGTGGACAAGCTCCTCGTATCCCAGCCTTCCAGCGGCGAGCAGGCCCTCGAAATAACCGAGATGCTCGTCAGGAGCAATGCAGTCGACGCCATCGTGGTCGATTCGGTTGCCGCGCTGGTGCCCCGCGCCGAGCTGGAGGGCGAGATGGGCGACGCGCACGTGGGTCTGCAGGCGCGGCTGATGTCTCAGGCGCTCAGAAAGCTCACCGGAGCCGTCTCCAGATCGAACTGCGCGGTGATCTTCATCAATCAGATCCGCATGCAGATAGGAGTGATGTTCGGCAACCCGGAGACGACGACCGGCGGCAGGGCCCTGAAGTTCTATGCCAGCATTCGGATAGACATCAGGCGGGTCGCTTCGATAAAGGACGGCGAGGAGGTCACCGGCAGCCGCACGAAGGCGAAGGTCGTGAAGAACAAAATGGCCTCTCCCTTCAGGCAGTGCGAGTTCGACATCATCCACGGCGAGGGCATCTCACTGTACGGCGAACTGGTGGACATCGGCCTCGAGAAGGGCCTGCTGGGCAAGAGGGGCACCTGGTACTCCTACGGCGATCTTCAGATCGGCCAGGGTCGTGACAACTGCAGGAAGTTCCTCTCCGAGAACCGCGAGGTCGCGGAGAAGCTGGAGAAGGACATCCGCAGAGCCCTCGGCCTGCCGGGCACTGGTGGCGACCAGGCCTGACGGCGGGGAGATCGAGTCGATAACCCCCCTCAGGAGGGGCTGGGCTTCGGTCTCCGCCGGGGGTGAGACCTTCATCGTCCCCGTCTCGATTCTCCGCAGGATGGGTGTCGTCGAAGGCATGGAGGCTGACATCCGTGCCCTGCGGGATCAGGCGCTGAAGGCTCAGCGGGAGGCCGCGGCCAGGGACTCCGCGAGGTTTCTGGGCATGGCGGAGAGATCCGTGGCCCGGCTCAGGTCTCATCTTCTCCGGAGGGGATACTCCCCGTGCGTCGTGGAGGCGGAGATCGAGAGGGATATCGCCGCCGGATGGGTTGACGATGCGAGGTTCGCCCGCATCTGGGCCGCCTCCAGGCCGGGCAGGGGGACAGCCGCGCTGAGATCGGGTCTCGCGGCCCGCGGCGTCACAGGCGACGCCGCCAGGGCGGCGCTGGATCCGGTGGACGAGGATGCCGAGGCCGAATCGCTCGTCGAAATGGTCCGCAGACGGTACGGGAGCCTCGACGGAAGAGTCGCTCTCAGGCGCGCCGTGGGCTTTCTCAGGAGAAGGGGCTTCTCCGTCGCCGTCTCGCTCCGGATAGCACGGAGGGCTCTGGCGGGGGACGGAGGGCACGGAGGGCGATGAGGCGCGGAGAAGCCCTGGCATTCTGGACCGGGCTCGGCGCAGCCGTCATGGGCCTCCGCGATCCCAGGGCAGAAGGCTCTCCCCAGCTCCGTGCGATGCCGGATCCGCCGCCCGGCAGGGGCCCCCGCGCAGAGGCTCTGCTGGGAATGCAGTGCACGGGCGCGCTCGCTCGGCACATCTATCAGAGATCCTGGGAGATACTGGCCCCGCTGGGCTGGTCGAAGGCGCTGCATCTGGAGCCCTGGCCGGATACGGAACTCTTCCTGCCCTTCCACAGGAAGGTTTCGGCGGTGATCCCACAGGGATTCTCCAGACGGGTGCCGCCGGTGGAGAGGGCTCTCGCTCTG
>JAAYTY010000148.1 GCA_012523605.1 Candidatus Fermentibacterota bacterium | reverse complement strand
GGATGCCAGGTGAGCCTGGCGCACGCCGGCCTCAGGGACATGATGGCCTATTTCGACGTAACTCTGATGAACCCGCTGGTTCTGGTAGGGGCATTCGTGGGATCCGTTATGGCATTCCTGTTCTGCGGCCTCTCCATGCAGGCGGTGGGGCGTGCGGCCGGCAGAATGGTCGAGGAGGTCAGACGGCAGTTCAAGGCGGATCCCGGCATAATGCAGGGAACCTCGGAGCCCGACTACGCCCGGTGCGTCGAGATCTCCACCAGGGGCGCGCAACGCGAAATGATCCTGCCCGCCTCTCTCGCCATCGTCGTACCCATAGCTGCCGGACTCGTCCTGGGAGTCGGAGGCGTCATGGGCCTTCTTCTCGGGGGCACCTCGACGGGCTTCGTCCTCGCGATCTTCCTGGCGAACACCGGCGGGGCATGGGACAATGCGAAGAAGTACATCGAGGAGGGTGAACACGGCGGAAAGGGCTCGCCCGCGCACAGCGCGGCGGTCATCGGCGATACGGTCGGCGATCCGTTCAAGGACACCTCGGGGCCCAGCCTCAACATCCTCATCAAGCTCATGAGCATGGTCTCGATCGTCACGGCCGGAGTGACCGTGGCGTTCCATCTTCTCTGATCGTAAGGGCATGGAAAGGGCCGGCTGACCGCCAGGGTCGGCCGGCCCTCCTCGTTCGAAGGGGCTTCCGGGAAATCAGCCGCCGGGGTTCTCTTCTTCGTCCTCCCCGCCCTTCGCCCTGACCGACGCTCCGCCCGCCCTCTTGGCCTCGTACATGAGCGAGTCGGCGCGCTCCAGGGCCTGCCACACGGTCTCTCCGCTGTCCGGCTTCCAGTAGGAGCACCCTATCGAGAAGGCGACCGGGACAGAGCCCGACTCCGACACCGTGATCTCGCCGGGCTTGTCCCGCTCGAGCCTCTCCATCACCGCAACCGCCTCTCCGTCGGTTTCGGGGAGGACTATCAGGAACTCGTCCCCGCCGAACCTGACGACTATGTCAGCCTTCCTCACGCTGGAAAGGAGGAAATCCGCGAAATCCCTCAGATACTTGTCGCCCGCGGTATGGCCGAACCGGTCGTTGATGCCCTTGAAGTCGTTCAGATCTATCATCAGGAAACCGACTCTCCGGCCGTATCTGCTGGCCCTGTGGGATTCGTGCTCCATGAACTGGTTGAAATAGTTCCTGTTGTAGAGGCCGGTGAGAGGATCCCGGACCGCCAGATCCCTCAGTTTTCCCTCCAGCCTGAGCCGCCTAAGGGCTTCCGCGGTGTGTCCCAGCAGGAGCTCCAGTGCGTTCACCTCGTCGTCGGAGAAGGCGTCCGCGGAGTGCGAGACGGCCTGGAACACGCCCATGTCCCCGATCGGTGCGCTGACCGCGGACATGAGAGCGTCCGACACCGGGTTCGCCCCCGGCTCCTCCGAGAGGCGCCCGGTGCAGATCGTCCGCCCCGTGGCAAGCGACCTGCCGCCCAGCCCCTCCGTGACCGGAGTCCTGGGTCTGTTGACATCCGCGCTGCCGCGGGATGTGGCCATCGTGACGAGGAACTCCCCCTCCACGAGATCCACGCTGCATATCGCAAAGCCGATTATCTGCTCCGCGGCCTCGACGGTGAGCCTGCAGGCCTCGATCTCGGTACGGCACGCCTCCAGGGCGATGGCGACCTCGTGCAGCTTCTCCATCCTGTGTCTCGAGCGCCTGAGCTGCTCCTCGGAAGTGACGGAGTCGTCGATGTCGGTGATGAAGCCCTCGAGAGCCACCAGATTTCCGGAGGAATCGAACACCCCTGCTCCTCCCTCGTGCACCCATCGCACTTCGCCGGATCTCCTGCGAATCCTGTACTGAATGGAGAACCTGCCTCCTCCGGCCATGGACGACTCGACCGCCTGCCGTACGAGGTGCCTGTCCTCGGGGATAATGATGCTCTCGTAGGATACCGCCGCGTTCCTCACCAGCTCCTCCGGCCTGTACCCCGTGAGACCGTAGCAGCCTCTGCTTGCGAATTCCACGGTCCGGTGCTCGTCGTTGAGGCACCTGTAGACCATCCCCGGCAGGTTCTCCAGCAGGCTGGAGAGGAACCTCGTCTGCTCCTTCAGCTCCTCCTGCGCCCTCTTCCACGCCGTCACGTCGCTGTAGATCCCGAAGAAGCCTATCTGCCCGTTGCCGGTATCGATCGGGGCCGCGACGAGGAACACCTGCAGAGGGGCCCCGTCGCTCCTCACACGCTCGGTCTCGATTGTTATGCGTCTCCCTGAGATCACCGCCTCGGTGATCCTCCTGGCCTCTTCGAGCCTGCCGGGACCCGGGACGATGTCGTCTATGCTCCTGTCGAGGACATCCTGCTCGTTCCAGCCGAATAGATCCAGGAACGCCTTGTTGACCTTCCGGATCATGCCCGAGTTGTCGACGAGAACTATTCCTTCGGCGGCGGAATCGAAGAGCCTCTCGACGAAGGCCTCCTGGGTCCTGAGGGCCTTCTCCATCTCCATCACCCCGGTGATGTCCCTGTCGATGCCGTTGTATCCCAGGAAGACTCCGGACTCGTCGGTCACCGGTATGCCGCCTGTCAGGATGCACACCCTTCCGCCCGTGCTGGTGGGTCTCCAGCAGATGATGTCCCGGAGAGGTTCGTGCGATTCCATCCGCCCGGCTATCATCCGTCTGGTTTCTTCGTCGCCCTGCTCGGCGAGCAGGTCGAGGATGTGGCGCCCCTCGATCTCGGCAGGGGTATAACCGGTGACCCGCTGAACTCCCTCGGTGCAGCTTACGATCCTGCCGGATGAGTCGGTCTGCCATATCCAGTCCGCGAAGGAGAGGACGAATTCCCTCAGGAGGGGATCCACGCGCCTTGCGGCCGGTGCTCCTCCTCCGCCGGCATCGGCCCGGCCGAAGCTCTTCATGGGAGCACCACCGCCATTGCCGAGGACACCCGGCCGTCCGCATCCATCATGACGAGATACTGCCCGGCCGGAAGACGGCGCGCGGGCTCCGAGCAGAGCACCGCCTCGTGATCTCCTTCGGATAGAAGGCCGAAGTCCGTTCCGCCCGCAAGCCTGCCGGAGAGGTCATAGACCGCGAGACGGACTCTCGAGGGTTCATCCAGGAAGAAGTGCGCGCATATCGAACCGCAGGAGGGATTGGGTGAAATGAACAGCCTGCCGGGCCCTGCCGCACCTCCGGGCCCGGTGCCGGTCTGGTAGCCGTAGAAGCAGCCGCTGTGTCGCTCGTCGTGTCTGAACATCGGCCATCCCGGCCCGGTCCCGGCGCCTGCCGCCAGTGCATAGGCTCTGCCGTGGTTGTTCCCCGGCTGTGAGGATTCCGCGTGCCCGCCCACCACGAAGACATCCAGACCTCCGTCTCCGTCGAAATCGGCGATGACGGGGGCATGGTCTATATCGAACTCGTTTCCATAGTGGGCCTGCAGGTCGATGTCCCAGAGGGGCTGACCGAGGCTGCCGCGGCGGGCGTACAGGATTCCGGAACCCGTTCCGAAGACGAGGTCAGGGGTGTCGTCGTCGTCCAGATCGGCGATCGCGGAGCCGCGGAAGACGCTTCCCCCGGCAGGGAAGGACCAGATCCCCGAGCCCGAGCAGGAGGTCGCGCCTACGGTATTCCCGGCTCCCCAGGCGACTTCCAGGAAGCCGTCCCCGTTCAGATCGGCCAGCGAGGTCGGCGCGCCTGCATAGGACGAGGTGAAAAAGCTCCAGTACAGCGAGCCGTCCTCGCCGTTGAGGCAGTGGACATGACCGTCGTAGCAGCCTATCGCAAGCTCCGGCTTCGAGTCTCCGTCTATGTCGGCGAAACCGGGGCCGTGGTACATGTAGTCCTCGGGAATCGTAGAAGTCCAGAGGATGCCGCCGTCGTCCCCCTCGAGGGCCAGCACTCTGCACAGCCCCATCCATTCGGCGACCACGATATCCAGGTCGCCGTCCCCGTCGAGGTCGAGAATGGCGGGATCGGACTCGATGTGCCCGTCGCCCAGGTCCACCTGCCAGAGGATCGATCCGTTCTCGCCGTTGAGGGCGAACACCCAGTCGTAGAACGTGCCCAGAACTATCTCGGGCTTGCCGTCTCCGTCGATGTCGCCCACCGCGGGAGGGGAGTCGGTGCAGTTGGGATAGCCCAGCGAGGTGGACCACTCCACCCCGCCGGTGGTTCCGTCGAAGCAGTAGATCCGATACGGCGACGAGGCGCCCGCAACGACCTCGAGCATTCCGTCTCCGTCGACGTCCCAGATGACCGAGGAGGCATCGTTGCATCCTCCGGTGTCGTAATCCCAGAGCTGAGACCCGTTCTCGGCGTTGAGAGCGTGGATCTTCTCGTCGTTGAAATAGGTCCCGAAAACTATCTCGGGCATGCCGTCTCCGTCTATGTCGCCGACCGATGCGGAGCCGAGGGAGGGGGCGTCGAGATCGTACCACCACAGAATCCGAGGGTATATCTGCGCGCCTGCGGGGAAGGCCGCCAGGATCGCGATGCAGGCGGCCGCCGGAACCTGTACGGCTGACGATGCCTTCATGCGTGTCTCCCTTCGCCCGTCCGCAGGGGCGCTATCTCCCCAGCAGCTCGAGTATCCGCCGCTCGAGATCCGGATTGCCGCCGAGAATCGCCAGCCCTGCGGCAAAGGATGCCAGCCAGACGCAGAATGCGATGACGAGGAAAACAAGCACCGCCCTCGAGAAGTTCCGCTTGCTGGGGCTCGCCGAACCGCCGAAGGCCCAGATCAGCAGGAGTACGACGTTCACCAGCGGTATGCCGAGAAGGAGAAGGACGACGAACCACTCGCCGGTTCCGACGGCGGGCGAGTCGCGTTCCTCGTTCGAGCGGCGGGAGGCGGCTTCCGTAGAGGCCGGGCGGGAAGCGGCGGGCGCAGTGCCGTTCATCTCCCTGCCGCAGTATGGGCAGACCGACACCCCCGGTTCGAGCTGCTTGCCGCAGCCTGCGCAGAACCTGTTCTCCTCCATCGCGCCCCCTGGAGACCGTCCCTTCAGACCCAATGAATAACCTTTGGAGGGACGGAGTCACAACCGCCCCCTGAGTCAGCAAGCAGAGTGAACCGCTCCCCGGTTCCCGAGACGTATCTTCCACTCCGGAGGTGGAGATGAGGAAGAGCACCGAGGCCGATTACGTGAGGCGGATCCTGTGGGCCCTCGAGTTCATCAGGGAGAACCTCGACCGGGAGTTCACCCTCGAGGAACTTGCATCCGCCGCCTGCTTCTCCCCCTTCCACTTCCACAGGGTCTTCACGGGGATGACCGGCGAGACCGTGGCCGGCCTCGTGAGGCGGCTGAAGCTGGAGCGAGCAGCCCAGAGGCTCATCGAGGGCTCCGAGCCGGTGCTCGTGATAGCCCTGCGCACGGGTTACGACCCGAACCAGGCATTCACCAGGGCGTTCTCCTCGGCGTTCGGCGAGCCGCCGTCGAGGTTCAGGGAGCTCAGGAAGGCGGTGCCGCATCTCTGCGCCCCTTCGGGCTACCATTACCATCCGGAGAGTGTTGTCGCCGTTTTCAACCCCGTCAGGAAGGGAGACAGGACGATGGATGCGAAGACGGTCGAGTTGAATCCCTTGAAGGTTCTCTGCATGAGGCACATCGGCCCTTACAACCTGATCGGCGGAGCCTTCGAGAAGCTGGACGGCGAGGTCGGGATGGCAGGCATCGACACCGGGAAATCGCAGTGGCTGGCTATCTACTAAGACGATCCCGACTCCGTGCCTCTCGACCGGCTGCGCTCGGACGCCTGTGTGACCGTGGAGGAGTTCCCTGTTCTTCCGGAGGGCTCGCCCCTCGTACCGTTCGAGATCCCCGGCGGGCTCTATGCGACCAGCCGGCACCTCGGGGCGTACTCGGGCATTCACAGAGCCTGGATGGACCTGGTGTCGTGGATGCCCGCCAACGGGCTCGGGCCGCGCCGCTCGCCCTGCTTCGAGATCTACGTCAAGGGGCACGAGTGCACCGGCGACGAGTCGGAGTTCATCACCGACCTGTACGAGCCCGCCGAGCCCCTGGGGCCTGACGGGCCAGCCGGAAGGCGCTAGGGAAGCAGGACGGTGTCGTCCACGAGCGCGGCGCCCGGCAGGGAGATCCTGATCGCATAGCATCCCGGGGGCAGGCCGGCACCTATCGAGACCGTCGTCCCGCCTGGGGGGATCTCCCCGGATGCGGCAAGGCGCCCCGCGATGTCGAACACGTCTATCTCCGCCGGGACTGGGAGCGGGGCGCAGTCGAGCGTCACCGGGATGGAGCCGAAAGCGGGGCATCCGATCACGGCCCGGAGCGAGCCTCCGGCTCCGCCTCCGGGTGAGGATTCCGGCCTCGGGCTGAACAGGGCGGCATCGAAGGCCAGCTGCTGGGCCCCGGTGCCGGTGAAGTCCCCCAGGTATAGGGAGTCGCCGGGCACAAGCCAGAAAGTCCCCAGGGGGGCCCACTCGGACGACCATGCGCCCTGGTCGAGAGGTATCTCGACGGTACCGGAGGGTGTCGAGAGACGGTAGATGCCTGTCGCTCCGGCATGGTCCTCCGGGACGAACACGCTCACCTCGTACCATCCCGGCCCCGGGAGCGACGGCCTCCATTTCACGAAGCAGGTGTCCGGAGGGGCCGCTGTGGACCATGTCCACCAGAAGGTGCCGCCGAAGCCGCCCTGTTCCTCGTGCCAGTACTGGCAGCCGCCTCGCTTCTCGAAACCTGTGCAGAGGTCGTCCACCAGGGTGTCAGGGGGCGCCGGCACGTCGTGGCGGGCGCTGAAGAGCTGGTTGACCGCACCTATCTCGAGGTGGCCGTTGTTGTAACCCGGCCAGTCGTAGAGACAGGCCTTTCCGTTCGGGTATCGCCAGCTCTGTCCCCAGCCCGTCTGGTTCGCGTCGCCGTACGGGTCGTTGACAACAACCGTGTGGTCCTCGCAGAAACCGGTGAAGAGGATGATGTGTCCGTAGGTCCCCCCGGAATAGTAGATCGTGCTGGAGCACACCACCGGCCACAGATTGTCCAGCTCCGAAGTCAGCGTACTCCAGGCAGTGCCGGCCCAGTCCGACTCGAGGCCCATCTGTTCCAGGTAGAGGGTCATGTAGCTCCAGTAGGCTCCGCCAGCGTCCCGGCAGATGAAGCCGTGCGCGCCCGGAACCCAGACGCCGCCAGGCGACAACCCCGGGATGTCGTAGGTGAAGCCGAGGAAGGTGAACTCCGTGGGAATGTAGTCACCCATGGAGCTCCAGTGGCCCGGCGACGGCGAGGAGCACCAGATGGAGTCGGGGGTCAGCCTTCCGTAGTACTGCTGGGCCATGGTGCAGGATGACGGGCCGCAGGACCAGGAGCCGTCGAACCAGTCCGGCGTGTCCCAGCGCTGGTGCATCCATGGAACGTCGATCTCGACAACGGGATCGAACGGAACGCCCCTTTCCGCGGTTCCGGGGCAGCCCGGGAAGCGAAGGCCCTCGGGGGGCAGCGGGGTACCGCGGAGCCTTCCCGTGGATGACTCGGTCCAGACGAGGCCGTGCCCCTGCCAGTGGAAGGGCCTCAGCGCGCCGGCGACCAGCACCGCGTTCGACTCCGCGCCGACGAGGGCAGATGCAGACCCTTCAGATCTGCAGCAGCACAGCCCAAGCCCCTCGGAGAGGACTGGCCAGGAGCCCTCGATCCAGTCACCGTCGAATGCGATCACGGGAAAGTCGAGAAGCAGGAACCTTCCGTCGAGCGATCTGACGACGAGGGATCCGCCCAGGATCGCAACCGTCGCAACACCTTCGAAAAGGGGTCCGCAGGGCGCCCCGCCGGGATGCGACTCGCGGAGACGGCCTCCGCCGTCCACGAACCATACCGAACCCTTCCAAAATGCGGCCGACGGCGCCATCGCAGCCTCGGGGCAGGCCACGATGACCTCCGTCCCGCTTTCCGAATGAAGGTGTATTCCAAGCTCGTCCGAATACATGAAGCCTGCCGGACCAGCGGGGAACGGCCCGCAGAGAGCCGGGGCGGAAGCGATCTCCACTGTTTCGTCCTCGCTCCAGGTGCAGATGCGCTGACGATCGGGCAGGCATTCCTTGAAAACGACGGTTCCGTCGAGGACGAAGGCGTTCCTTCCCGCCCCGGGCCGGAGGGAGATCGGGATCATCCCCGTTCCGGCGCTCCACGCAGCCAGCCCGGCATCTGTGCCGGTAGTCAGGAGCAGGAAGAGGCTGTCGCCCCCGGCGGCGCATGTCATGTCGGCCGGGCCCGGCGGCGCCCAGCACGGACCTCCGGAGAGGCACGAGAGAAGAAGAAGCGCTTCGAAAAGCATGGTCTCCCCTCGAATCGGTCTTGCGAACGATGATAGGAAGACCGCGTTTCCGGGGAAAGCCCCTGCGGGTCGGATCAGGACCCTGCAGTTGACCCGGGGGCGGCCTGGAGGCAGATTCATCGGTCACTCCGGAAAGCGGGGGATTCGATGTCCGCTCTGTTCGACAGACTCGGGATCCTTGGCGAGCTCCTGGCATTCCTCTGGCAGAGGAAGCTCTGGTGGATGATCCCGATGGTGATCGTTCTGGTTCTCGTCCTTGCCCTGCTGGTATTCGCGCAGGGTTCGGCCGTGGCGCCCTTCATCTACACCCTCTTCTAGCTCCGGTGGGCTTCCTCGCCTCTGTCGCGGCTGTCGTCCTTTCCATGGCAGGGTGGTCCGCCGGTGCGGCACTGGCTGCGCGCCGCCGTCTGCCCGTGCCGGGCGTTCCCGACCTGGTGCTCGTCCCGGCGCTCTGGATAGCTCTGCCTGCTCTGCTTGGCGATTCTGGACACTGGCTGCGCGCAGGAGTCTCCGCCGGAGCAGGCCTGCTGGCCGGGTTCCTGATCTCGCTGCCGCGCGCGGCTTCGTTCCCAGGGATGAAGAGGGAGGCCGGGCTCTGCAGTTCGCGCCTCCTCTCCTGTTGGAAGCGGTTCGCGATCCGCATGGGAAGCTTCCAGGGAAGGCTCATCCTCGGCCTCTTCTATTTCACCGTCATGATGCCGTTCTCCCTTCTGGTCCGCCTGGCAGGCGATCCGCTCGCTCTCCGGAGGAAGCCCTCCACGGGATGGTCTGCCTGGACTACCGCCTCCTCCGGAATGCCGGAGTGCAGAAGGCAGTTCTAGGGGGCCCGCTTGCACATACTCGGTCTGAGCTGCTACTATCACGACTCGGCCGCCGCCCTTCTGCGCGACGGCATACTGGTCGCCGCGGCACAGGAGGAGCGGTTCAGCCGCGTGAAGCAGGACGAGGGCTTCCCTTCGCGCTCCATCGCCTTCTGTCTCAGGAAGGCCGGAATCTCCGCATCGGACGTCGATTACGCAGTCTTCTACGAGAAGCCTCTGGTGAAGTTCGAGCGGATCATGCAATCCTCCATGGGCGCCTTTCCCTCGTCCTGGAGGATGTTTTCGGAAGCCATGATCAACTGGTTCGACGAGAAGCTCTGGATAAGGAACAGGATCAGGAGAGAGCTGGGCATTCCCCCCGAGAGGATCCTCTTCGTCGACCACCATGTGGCCCATGCCGCGAGCGCGCTGTTCGCCAGCCCCTTCAAGGATGCGGCCATCCTCACTCTCGACGGTGTCGGCGAATGTACCACGACCGCGAAGGGCTTCGGCACGGCATCGCGCGGAGCGGAAGGATCGAGCCGCATCAGCCTTGCTCACCAGCAGAAGTTCCCTCACTCGCTCGGACTCCTTTACTCGGCCTTCACTGCCTTTCTCGGTTTCCAGGTGAACGAGGGCGAGTACAAGGTGATGGGAATGGCACCATACGGCGAGCCCCGCTTCGTGGACGACATCCTGGGGAAGCTCGTCCATCTCCACCCTGACGGCAGCTTCAACCTCGACATGAGCTGGTTCGAGTACCATCGCTCGCCGGTCAGGAGCTTCGGCAGGAGGTTCGTCGAACTCTTCGGCGAGCCGCGCACGCCTGAGTCGCCGTTCGTGACCGAAGAGACCGACCCCGGGGCGAGCCCGTCCGATCCTGCAGTGCGGTCCAGCAGGCACTACGCCGACATTGCCGCGAGCATTCAGAAGGTGACCGAAGAGATAGTCCTGGGAATGGCGAAGGCGCTTAGGAAGGAGACCGGCGCCTCCCGCCTCTGCATGGCCGGAGGCGTGGCGCTCAACTCCGTCGCGAACGGGCGCGTAATAAGGGAGGCCGGCTTCGACGACGTGTTCATCCAGCCGGCCGCCGGCGACGCGGGGGGAGCCCTCGGAGCCGCCTTGCAGGTCTGGCAGGAGGTTCTGGGCAACCCCGGCAGGTTCACCATGGACAATGCCTACTGGGGCGAAGAGTACACGGACGCCGAGGCAGTGACCGCCCTGGAATCCAGCGGTCTGAGGTACGAGAACCTGACGGAGGACCGGCTCGTCGAACGCACGGTGGATGCCTTGCTGGAGGGACGTGTCGTCGGCTTCCACCAGGGGCGCTTCGAATGGGGCCCGAGAGCGCTGGGCAACCGCTCCATCCTGGCCGATCCACGGCAGGCATCTATGAAGGACACGATCAACAGGAAGATCAAGTTCCGCGAGCCTTTCAGGCCCTTTGCGCCGGCGGTGCCCGAAGACGCCGCCTCGGAGTACTTCGACGGCTTCGTTCCCGGAGGCGACTATCCTTCGAGGTTCATGCTGACGGTTCTGCCCTGGAGAGAGCGCTATTCCGATCTCGCCCCAGCCGTGAACCACATGGGTACGGGCCGCCTGCAGACCGTCAGGAGGGAGTGGAATCCACGCTATTACGACGTGATAGAGACCTTCGGACAGGCGACCGGGGTCAGGGTGATAGTGAATACGAGCTTCAATCTCAGGGGCGAGCCCATCGTCAGCTCTCCGGCGGACGCCCTGAAGACCTTTCTCGCCAGCGGCATCGACAACATCGCCATGGGCGGCTACTGGGTCTCCAAGGAATGAAGCCCCGGGCCGTCACCGGCCCAGCACCACGCACTTCTCCACGAGCGACTTTCCGCACGCATCGAGGACGATGAAGTAGAGACCCGGTTCCATGGCCGATGCATCCCATGCGAGCGAGTTCCTCCCGGCGGGGGAATCACCGTCGAGGAGCGTCTCCACCAGGCGTCCTGCGACGGAATAGACGGCCACGCGGGCTCTGGATTCGAAGGGAAGCACGAACCCGATGACGGCCGGGCCCCTGACGGGGTTGTACGCGGGAGGCAGGAGTTCCGGGCTTTCGGCGGCTCCCGGATCGCCGCCCGTCCCGGTGGTCGTCCACGCTACCACTGTCGAGGCGTATCCCGAGGCCGAGAAGTCCGGTCCCACGGCTTCCACCATCACGGTCGTCGTGTCCTCGGAACCCACCCTCGCTATCTCGGGCACGAAGTAGGCGTTCGAGGGGGTGGCTCCGAGGAGGGTGCGGCTGGCGTCGGGGTTCAGCCGATAGACGTTGTACCGGCGAACCGGATCGGGCGAATGAGTCCAGCGGAGCCGTATCGTGCCATGGTCGTCGTCGGTCTGGTAGAAGCCCTCGACCCAGAGGCCCGAAGGGGGTAGCGGGGGATCGGGAGGTCCCTCGAGTATGCCGAGCCGGCCCACCCGAATGTCGTAGTCGGGTACGGCGGATGCCGAGGAGAACCTCAGGCCTATCGCTTCGAGAGTCCGGCCGGAGAACTGGGAGAGGCTCCAGGTGCCGAGAGTCCAGCCTTCCGACGCAGTGTTTCCTGCATCCACGAATTCGGTGAAGCCCGGAGTGTCCGTGAAGTCGAGGGCGATCTGCATGTG
>JAAYTY010000018.1 GCA_012523605.1 Candidatus Fermentibacterota bacterium | reverse complement strand
TCTCCTCTCACCGGGACCGTGGGGGACTGCTCCGTGGGCGGCGCGATGGCCTTCCAGCTCAGAAGGGCCGGATGGGCGGGAATCGTATTCACGGGCAGGAGTCCGAAGCCGTGCGGTCTGGAAGTTCGTGACGGAAAAGCCGGGCTCGTTGATGCAACGGGCCTTCTGGGAAGGGATGTGCCAGAGATAAGGTCTCTGCTCAGGGGCCGCGGCTCGGTGGCCGTCACGGGTCCCGCGGCGGACAACGGCGTGCTCTTCGCGAGCGTGATGGTGGACGGGGCGCACGCCGCCGGACGGAACGGCCTCGGCCTCTCCTTCTCCCGGAAAAACCTCAAGTACGTCTCCGTCACCGGATCCGGCGCCGTCACGGTCCATGATCCCGCGAGGCTCGAGAGGGCGTGCGAGCAGATCTACAGGCTGATGGCTTCCAGCCCCGTGATAATGGGCGGGTTCGGGCTTAGGAACATGGGCACCGGGGCGCTCTACGATCTCGTGCATGCGAGGGGCATGATGCCCACCGCGAACTTCAGGAGGACGAGGTTCGACGCCGCTCCGGGCATGAACGCCCCGGCTCTCAGGAAACTGCTCGGCGCCAGTCGCTCCGGCTGTGCCGGGTGCCGGATCCTCTGCAAGAAGACAGGCTCGGAAGGCGTTCATGTTCCCGAATTCGAGACCATGTCGCACTTCAGCGCCCTGCTGGAGAACGACCATCTGCCGACCGTGGTCGAAGCGAACGCCGTCTGCAACAGGACGGGCATGGACACCATCTCGGCAGGGGCGACTCTGGCCTGCCATGCCGAGATCACGGGCAGGAGGCTGTCACCCCGCGAGATACCCGCTCTCCTCGAAGACATCGCCTCGGGCAGGATGCCTTCCCTCGCCCAGGGCTCGAGGCGGTATGCCGCGGCGGAGGGGATGCCCCGGGCCTCCATGTCCGTGAAGAGTCTGGAACTGCCTGCATACGACCCCCGGGGGGCGTACGGCATGGCTCTGGCCTACGCCGTTTCCACCCGCGGCGGCTGCCATCTCAGGGCCTATCCGATCAGTCACGAGATACTGAGAAAGCCGGTCGTTACCGACAGGATGTCCTTCTCGGGCAAAGCCAGGATCATAAAGATAGCCGAGGACGCCAACGCAGCGATCGACTCCATCGGCGCGTGCAAGTTCTGCTTCTTCGGGGCCTCGCTGGAGGAGTATGCCGAAGCCCTCTCTGCGGTGACGGGAATCGAAACCGGCGCGCACGATCTCCTGCACGCCGGAGAGAGGATCTATGCCCGCGAGAGGCAGATGAACACCGAGTTCGGCTTCGGAAGGGAGGACGACGATCTCCCGGCGAGGTTCTTCGAGGAGCCAGGGACATCCACCGAGTGGATGGAAACTCCGCCTCTTCCGCGGGACGGGTTTCTCGAGGCCCTCGGCAGGTACTACCGGATACGCGGGCTGGACGAGGGTGGCCGCCTGCTTTCAGGGAAGGCGGCCGAGCTGGGCCTGGACGGAGATCCCGGGGCGGAGGATCCGCTGTGAAGGATCTGCTCCGGAAGTACGCCTGCAAGCTCGGAGCGGCCGGAATGGCCGATCCATCGCTTGTGGTTATGGCGGGCCTCGACGACGAGATCGCCTGGAACAGGCCCGATCCCTCGGCCGAGGTGCTGGAGGAAGTGCTCTCGGGGCTGGACGTCAACTCCATCCTCTTCGCCAGGCCGGCCGAACCCTACTGGACGATGATCTCTCTGCTGGCCGAGGAGGCCGGCGATGCGATAGCCCCCACGGACTGCGAGACCAGGACCTTCCTCCATGACATCCCGGTATCGCCGGATTTCGAGGCGCGTTCCATCGTCGAACGCCTGAAGCGCAGGAAGAGCGTGGTCATCCCGGGAAGGGGGGTGGCGGCCTGGGGCACCGTAAGCCCCGAGCAGGCTTTCATCTTCTTCAGCTCCGTTTGCTTCTCCTGCTTCGTGAAGTTCTGCACGGACTACCTGGACGGAGCCCGGAGGGGTACTCTGAACTCCCGCTGGAGAGAGGCCATGCGGCTCGCGGCGGGACTTCTCGATCCGCTCCCCGCCGCCGCTCCACCGCTGACCTCGGGCCCCCTGTCCACGGAAGCCGGCGTCCGGGCGGCGATGGCCGAGGCCGGGCTGGCGACCGTCAGGCTCAGACTCGTCGATTCCTTCTTCGGAAACATCTCGTTCAAACTGGGGGGCACCCTCTTCATAAGCCAGACGACATCGTCCATGGACGAGCTGGCGGGAGCCATCGATGCCTGCCCGCTCGACGGCTCGGCTTGCACCAGCATAACGGCTTCGAGCGAGTACACGGCCCACGTGGAGACCCTCGCGGCCACCGGAGCCGACGGGATTCTGCACGGCCATCCGAAGTTCTCCGTGATAATGTCAATGGACTGCCTGGAGCCCGACTGTCCGGACAGGGGAGCATGCCATGTCCGGTGCGGGAGGCCGCGCACCGCCGGGGGCGTCCCCGTCGTCCCGGGAGAGGTGGGGACCGGTCCCACGGGGCTGTGCAATACTCTGCCCTCCGCCTTCGGCGGGGGCCGGGGAGCGATAGTCTTCGGGCACGGGCTGTTCACCCTGGCCCGCGGGGATTTCAACGGTGCCCTGCAGGACATGCTGGACATCGAAACCAGATGCAGGCAGGAGTTTCTCGAAGCGGTGGATTGCGCCGGGGGCTCCACGACGGATGAGGGGGTATGAGCAGAATCCTGACCACGGCGGCCATGCTGACCTTCAGCAACATCTTCATGACCTTCGCATGGTACGGGCACCTGAGGAACATGTCTTCGAAGCCGTGGATCGCGGCGGCTCTGGCAAGCTGGGGCATCGCGCTTTTCGAATACCTCATCCAGGTGCCGGCCAACAGGATCGGCAATCAGGTGATGACTCTGGGCCAGCTCAAGATACTCCAGGAGGTCATCACGCTGACGGTGTTCGTCCCCTTCTCCATCCTCTACATGAGGCAGAGGCTCTCGCTCGATTATCTGTGGGCCGGCCTATGCCTCCTCGGAGCGGCGTTCTTCCTGTTCAGGTCGAAGCTCGCAGGGCTGTGAGCCCTCTGCGGAAGGCCCGTTCCGCGGCCGGCGCCGAAACGGCGCGGCTTGCGGTATATGCCGGTTCGGTGCATAAAAGCGTCTGCAAGAACCCCGGTACCTGAAGGTCGGTAGAATTCCAGAGGCATTCCCGGAGGCGCAATTGAGTTCGTTCAGGCAGATGCTTGCTGACAACAGGGTGCTCGTCTTCGACGGCGCCATGGGGACGATGCTGTACGAAATGGGGGCCGCCGGCGGGAGCTGTTACGACGCGCTGAACCTGACACGGCCCGAAATCGGCAGCTCGGTGCTCCGGGACTATGTTGAAGCGGGCGCCGATGTGATCACGACCAACACGTTCGGAGCCAACCCCATCGTTCTGCAGAGATACTACGGCCTCGGGGCCAGGGCCGCAGACATAAACACGGAGGGCGCAAGGATAGCAAGGGCCGTCTCCGGCGGGCGTCTGGTAGCCGGATCGGTGGGTCCTCTCACAAGGCCGGCCGAGGTCTTCGACGACCTCACCGACTCCGAGATGACCGAGGCATTCCGTGTGCAGATAGGTGCGCTGGTCGCGGGCGGAGTAGATCTCGTGGTATTCGAGACCTTCAACGATCCGAGGGAGCTCGCAATCGCGGTCGAGACTCTGCGCGGAATGAGCGACACGCCGTGCGTGGCCATGCTCACCTTCCTCGAGGGAGGCCAGACTCTGGGCGGACTTCACCCCCTCCATGCAGGGCACATCCTCGACAGCCTCGACGCTGACGTGGTTGGCGTGAACTGCGGCACGGGCCCCATGGACATGCTCAAGGTCGTCCAGAAGCTCTGCCAGGCCACGGGCAAGCCCATCATAGCGATGCCCAACGCGGGGCTGGCGAGATTCGAACGGGGGCGCTTCATCTATCCGAGCAATGTCGAGCATATGGGGCTCTACGCGGCCAGGCTGGTGTCCGCCGGCTGCATCTGCGTAGGCGGCTGCTGCGGAACGACCCCGGACCACATAAGGGCCGTGTCGGCCGCCGTGAGGGATCTGACCCCCGGCCGCAGGAAGCGTGTCAAGGTGACGGCTCAGGGGATCGATCCCGCCCCCCAATCCGAGGTGAGGGTGGAGACGACCCTGTCTCAGATGCTGAACCGCAGGACCGTCCTCAGCGTCGAGGTCGACCCTCCCAGAGGTCCGGACGGCTCGAAGACTCTGGCGAGGCTCAGGCGTCTCAAGGGCCTGGGAGTAGATGCGGTCAATGTCTCCGACGGGCCGATGGCGAGGCTCAGGATGTCTCCGGCGGCATTCTCCGCAATGGTGCAGAGGGAGCTGAATCTTGAGGTGATCATCCACGCGACCTGCCGGGACAAGAACATCCTCGCGCTCCAGTCGGATCTCCTCGGATTCGCGGCAATGGGGCTCAGGAACGTGCTGGCCCTGTCGGGCGACCCGCCGAGCATCGGCGACTATCCGTTCGCGACCGCCGTGTATGACGTGCGCTCGGAGGGTCTGATAAGGATCATCGACTCGCTCAACCACGGGCGGGATCTTCTCGGCAACAGGCTCAACGCCAATGCGGGGCTCTTCTGCGGCACCGGTGCGCCGTCGGCTCCATCCGATCCGGACTCCGAGGCCAGGCTGGTGCAGCGGAAGGCGGCTTCCGGGCTGAGATTCGTGCAGACCCAGCCCGTCTTCGATCTGGAGAGATTCTCGAAGTTCCTCGAAATCCTCAGGCCCCTCGGGCTGCCTGTGATCGCGGGGCTCATGCCGGTGCTTTCCGCGAGCGGGCTGGAGTACCTTGAGAACGAGGTGCCAGGGATACGCATACCGCCGGGCATGCTCGAACTCATGCGGTCCGCCGGAGGCGAGGAGGCGCAGCGGGAGGCGGGCCTGTCGCAGGCCAGGAGCATGCTCGCCTCTCTCCGCGGCCTGGGCGTGCACGGTATCTGCATCATGCCGGCCCTGAACGGATACGATGTCGTCGAGGATATCCTACGTTAGGGACGTCAGGCTCGGGCTCTCGCCCGGGGCCGTGCTGGCGAGGCTCGGCCGCGCAGGGGCCGGAGCCGGAGGAAGATGGGCCGGGGCGGCCGTCGAGGCGGTCGATCTGGTCAACGCCCTGGCGGAGCCGGCCATCGCCCTCACGAGGATGGATGTCGTCGCTGCCGAGGCCCCGAAGGTGGCGCTCGAGTGTGCGGAGTTCGTCAGCTTCGATCTATGCGCAAGGCTTGAGGGGTGCGCGAAATGCACGCTGTTCCTCCTCACGCTGGGCGAGGCGCTCGATGGAGCGATCGGCAGTCTTGCAGGCGAACCCTCCCGCCAGCTTCTGGCGGATGCCGCCGGCTCGGAGGCCGCGGAAGCCTGCGCCAGATGGCTCCAGCGTTCCGAGAGCGCACGGGCGAGGCAGGAGGGCTGCAGAGCGCTTCCCAGGTTCAGCCCCGGCTACGGGGATTTCGGGCTGGAAAACCAGCGCTGGTTCGTGGAAAACCTTCCCGGGCTCGGGGTGAGCCTGACCTCGGGTGGCATGCTGGTCCCGGGGAAGAGCGTCACGGGAGTAATAGGTTGGAAGAGATCCTGAAACAGCTCGGCTCGAGGGTCCTCGTATCCGACGGGGCCATGGGCACTCTCCTGTCCTCCGGCGGATCCCGCGGCCCGGCCCTGCCCGAGGAGACGCTCCTCACCGCATACGGGCGGGTGGTCGCCGCGCATTCCGAGTACGTAGCCGCCGGAGCCGACCTCCTGACCACCGACACCTACGGGGCCGGAAGGCTGAAGCTGCGCGAGTTCGGGCTCGAGGACAGAATGGGCGAGATCGTGAAGCGAGCGGTGTCGGCCGCGAGGGAGGCTTCGCGCGGACGCGCCGCTGTTGTCGGATCTATCGGCCCGCTCGGCAGCTTCCTGATGCCCCTGGGTCCGGTGGAAACCGCGGAGGCCGAGGCCTGTTTCAGGGAGCTCGCGTGCATGCTCGTGGAAGCAGGCATCGACGCGATCGCGATAGAGACGATGACCGACGTCAGGGAGCTGACCCTCGCGGCGCGCGCCGTCCGCTCGGTCAGGAGGGATATCCCCCTGTTCATGTACATGAGCTTCGCTCCGGGAGGCAGGACCGTCACCGGAACGCCGCCGGGGGTGCTCGCCGCAGTCGCCCCTCCATACGGCCCTGGCGCGTGCGGAGTGAACTGCGGCAGCTCGCTCGAGGACAATGCGGCCGCCTTCGAGTCCCTCGCGGCGGAATCGAGCATGCCTGTATGCTTCCAGCCCAATGCCGGGCTTCCCAGGACGCAGGGCTCCGGAGTCACGTGGCCGGGCACGCCCGACGATCTGGCCGAAAGGGCCCTCGAGGCCTGCCGGAGGGGAGCCGCCCTGGTCGGAAGCTGCTGCGGATCCACGCCCGATCACACTCGGGCCATAGCCTCGGCGGTGAAAGGGCTTGCCGTCTCGGGAGGCAGGCCTGCCCGGCGCTGCACCGTAGCCTCCAGAACCTGCACGGTTTCCTTCGGGGACGGTTTCGTGACGATCGGCGAGAGGATCAACCCTACCGGGAAGCCCAGGCTGGCCGCTTCCATCAGGGAGGGTTCGGCCGCCCTGATCAGGCGCTCGGCCCTCTCTCAGGCCGCCTCCGGAGCACGCGTTCTCGATCTCAACATCGGGATAGGGGATCCCGGGATCGAATCCTCCTTCATGCCGAGGGCAGTGAGGGCGCTAGACAACGTCACCACACTGCCGTTCATCATAGATTCCCCCGCCGCCGCGGTGGTCGAGGCCGGCCTGCGCGAGTATCCGGCGAGGACCTTCATCAACTCGGTTCCCGCCATAGGATCCAGGCTCGAGGAGGGGATCGCGCTGGCCCGCTCGCACGGCGCGGGCATAGTCGCACTGCTCATGGACGAGCACGGAGTGCCGGAAGACGTCCGCGGCCGTATCCGGGCTCTGGAGACCATCGTCCGCAGGGCGCTCGACTCCGGTCTCTCGATCGAGGACATCCTGGTGGATCCGATAGTGCTGGCCGAGTCGGCCTCGCCGGGCTCGGCCCTCGTGACTCTGGACTCCATCGCCGAGATAGCCGGGTCATGGAAGCTCCCGACCTCCATCGGTCTGAGCAACGTGTCCTTCGGCCTCCCCGCCAGGAGGCAGGTCAACAGGGCTTTCCTGGTCAGGGCCTGCGCCGCGGGTCTCTCCGCCGCGATCATGGATCCCTCGGACACCGACGCCCCGGTCATGGCCGCGGCCTCCGCGATGCTCGGCGCAGGCCCGGCGGCTGTCGCTCGATTCGCGTCGGAAGCCGTGCCGGTCTGTTCCGACGAACCCGAGCCGCCCGGCTCCGTGCGGAAAGGCGTTGACATCGAGTGGGCGGTACTCGCGGGCAGTTCGGAGGATGCCGCAGAGGCCGCTCGTGCCGCCCTGTCGGAGATGACGGCCGGGGAGTTCGTCACCCGGCTGCTGGTTCCCGCTGTGAACAGGCTGGGCTGCGACTACGATGCGGGCAGGGTGTTCCTGCCCCAGCTCATCGCGGGGACCGAGGCCGTCCGTGCGGCCTTCGACGTCCTGAGGGAGCGTTCAGGTGCAGAGGCCTGGAGGGGAACCGTCGTGATGGCGACCGTGGAGGGCGACGTTCACGACATCGGGAAGAACATCGTCTCCTCGGTCCTGGCGGGGCACGGATGGCGGGTGGTGGACCTCGGCAGGAACGTTCCCGCAGCCCGTATCGTAGAGGCGGTGCATCGCGAGAACCCGAGGGCTGTCGGGCTGAGTGCGCTCCTCACGCCGAGCCTTCCCGTCATGAAGGAGGCTGTGGAGGCTATACTCCACGGTGCCCCCGGGCCGCCTCTCGTCATCGTGGGTGGAGCCGTCGTCACCGAGGAGTTCGCGAAGAGCATCGGAGCCCTCTGGGGCCGGGATGCCGTGCATGGCGCCCAGGTCCTCGACGCCGCCGCCGGTGGCGAATGACAGAGGGGCGGGAATCCCTGAGGATCGTCATAAGCAACTCCATGATGACATGGGGCGGCGGGGAGAACTGGAGCCTCACCGCCGCGTCGGGACTCGCCGAAAGAGGCCACGACGTGGTTCTCGTTTGCAGGCCGGGAAGCGAACTGGAGCGCAGGGCGTCAGGCTGCTCACCGGCCCGCGTCAGGACGATCGGGATCAGGGGCGACCTCAATCCCGCCGTCGTCGCCTCGGGTATCGGCCTCTTCCGAAGGCACCGGACACAGCTCGCATGCTGCAACCTCGACAGGGAGGTCAGAACCCTGGGGCTCGCGGCAAGGCTGGCCGGCGGAATCGTCTTCGTCAGGAGAAGGGGCAGCGACTACGGGTTCAAGAACAGCCTGCGGTACAGGCTGACCTACAGGTGGCTGGTCGACTGGGTGATCGTCAACAGCCTGTCCACGAGGAACAGCATCCTGCGGAAGAACTCCTGGATCTCCGCCGAAAGGCTCAGGCTTGTCTATAACGGCATCGACACGGAGCGTTTCCGGCCCGACAGGCCCGCCGGAGAGGCCGTCAGGGCGAATCACGCCGTTCCCGGCGACGCTCTGCTCGTTGGCATAGTCGGCTCGCTGCTGCCCAGGAAGCGCCATTCCGTGCTCTTCGAGGCATGCGCCTCGCTGAGGAGCCGATGGCCCTCCCTCAGGGTCGCCGTGGTGGGCTCGTCCCCCTCGCCGGGGCATCTCTCGAGGCTCAGGAGGCTCGCCGAGACACTGGGGATCGGCGACATAGTCATCTTCGCCGGGCAGACCGGCGAACCCGCCGCGTGGTACAACGCGCTGGACATCCTCGCGATGCCCTCCGAGAACGAGGGATTCGGCTATGCCGCCGCTGAGGCCATGGCCTGCGGCGTCCCGGTCGTCGTCTCGGACGCCAGCAGCCTTCCCGAGGTCGCGGGAACCGACGGGTCGGCCGGATTGATATCCAGGCTCGACGATCCCGCCGGCCTGAAAGCGTGCATC
>JAAYTY010000147.1 GCA_012523605.1 Candidatus Fermentibacterota bacterium | reverse complement strand
CGCCTGGCTGATCCGGCATCCCCCGGGAGCCTGGATACACGCCGTGCTCGCCGCCACCGCCCTGGCGGAGACGCTTTTCCCCCCGCTCCCCGGGGATGTGCTCTTCGTGGTGCTGGCGGGATGGTGCGGCGGCGGCGCCCTCGCGGCCGCGGCCTCGGGCGCCGCAGGCGCGGCCGGATGTCTCGCCGGAACCATCCTGCTCCTCGCCGCTGGCAGGAGACTGGGGAGGAGCAGGGTGAGGCCCTTCCTGCTGAGGCACCTCGGAGAGAGCAGGCTCGCGAGGGCGGAATCTCTCTTCGAGCGGAGGGGAGGCCCGGTCCTGCTGGCGAGCAGGTTCATCCCGGGCATCCGGTCCGCCGTAGTCGTCGTCGCGGGCTACTCGGGCATGAAGCCCTTCAGGGCCTTCTGCTGGGCTGGAGGAAGCGCTCTCGCCTGGTACGCCCTGCTCGCGGCGGCCGGCGCCGCGCTCGGGGGCAGCCTTCGGGCCGTCGAGTCGCTGATGAGGAGCTACGAGATCTGGTTCTGGACAGCCCTGTGCGCCGTACTGCTGGTCGTTCTGGCGTGGAGGGCGGCGGGGAGGAGGAGATGAGGGTAGTCCATGTTTCGGCCGAAGTCCACCCGTTCGCCATGACCGGCGGGCTGGGGGGCGTGGCAGGCTCGCTCCCGCAGGCTCTGGCTGCAGCCGGTCACGAGACAGCGGTGATAGCCCCCTACTACTCGAGGAGGATCCGCCAGGCGGTCGAATGGCTCTCCGGCGAATGGAGGACCTGGACGGGGGAGAGCTTCGGAGTGGCTTCAGCCAGGCTTCCCGGGGGCGTGCCCGTGTACTTCGTCGCCGAGGAGAGCCTCTTCGGCAGGGAGGGCTACTACGGCCCCAGCGAATTCGAGGCCTATCCCGACAATGCCCTCAGATTCTCCTTCTTCTGCCGCGCGGCCGCGGCCCTGATCGGTTCGACGGGTCCGTGGGACGTCGTCCACTGCCACGACTGGCACTCGGGGCTCGTCCCCCCGATGCTGGACTTCATCGGCGGCCCGCCGGCGGTGTTCACGATCCACAATCTGGCCTTCCAGGGCCGGTTCGATGCAGCCCTGTATCCCGTCACCGGGCTTCCGCCGGGGATGTTCTCCGTCGAAGGGCTGGAGTTCTACGGGGACTTCAGCTTCATGAAGGGCGGGATAGTGTACTCGCGTGCCGTCACGACGGTTAGCCCCGGCTATGCCAGGGAGATACAGCTCCCTTCCGGGGGATGCGGCCTCGACGGGGTGCTCCGCTCCAGGTCGCAAGTGCTGTTCGGAATACTGAACGGAATAGACACCGACCTCTGGGGTCCGGAGGACGACCCGCTCATCGCAGCCCCGTATGCGGCCTCCAGCCTCAGGAGGAAGCTCCTCTGCCGCGACGCTCTCGTCGCCGAAACCTGCCTGGACGCACCCCGCAGGATCCCCCTGGCGGCCGTCGTGTCGAGGCTGACGCCTCAGAAGGGCATGGATCTCCTGGCGGCCGGAGCGGCAGGGCCGGCAGGCAGGGGGGAGATGGCCCTCGTCGTTCTCGGTTCGGGCGAGAGGTGGATCGAGGACTCGATCTCCGCGCTCGCCGCGGACAATCCCGGCAGGGTCTTCTTCAGAACGGGATGGGACGAGGACCTGTCGCACAGGCTCTTCGCCGGATCGGACATTTTCCTGATGCCCAGCAGATTCGAACCCTGCGGGCTCACCCAGATGATAGCCATGAGGTACGGCAGTCTGCCCGTGGCCAGGAGGACCGGCGGGCTTGCCGACACGGTCGCCGACATGCGCTCCAGGGGCACAGGATTCCTCTTCGATGGCGACTCTCCGGCGGATCTCGAGGAGGCTCTCTCGCGCGCGATAGACGCCTTCATAGACAGGAGGGCGTGGAGGTCCGCGATGCGCCGTGGAATGGCCAGGGACGATTCGTGGGCGTCAAGGATGCCGGCCTACGAAGAAGTCTATGCGAAGGCGGCGGACAGGCGATGAGACCCGCAGCGCCGGCAGCGGTTTTCATCCAGTTCTGGAGCCCTCGAAGGGCCTACGGCATGCTGTCCGATCCGGGTTCCGCCGCTGCGGCGCTGGCGTCGGCCGCTGCTGTCTGTCTCGCGATCATACTGGCCGCGGCGGGCGCCGGCGACTTCGAGGGCGCGGCAGAGAGGTATGCGGAGGCGAGGTCGGTCGAGCTTCTGGAAAGCGGCGCCTCCCAGGCCGAGGCCGATTCCGCGGTCGCCGCCGAGGTGGACGCGATGAGGCTGTCGAGGAGGATCGAGCCCTTCGCCATGCTCCTCGAGCGCTGTCTGATCGCGGCGGCGGCCGGCACGGCAGCATGGGGGCTCGGCAGATCTTCCAGAGGAGGGCCGGGACCGGGTCTCCACATCGCCGCGGCTTCCCTCGCGCAGGGGGCCTATGTCGTTTCCGCGGCGGCATCCGCCCTGCTTGCCGCGGTTCTGACCGGCTCGCCGGCGATGCCTGGCCTTCTCGCCCTTGCCGGGGAGCCCCCCGCCTCTCCGGGCCCGCTCGAGACAGCTCTCCTGGTCGCCGCCGGAAACGTCGACCTTCCCTCCGTCGTCACCGTGGCGGTCTGGGGGCTCGGCATCGCAGTCGTTTCGTCCAGACGCCCCCTGGAGGGCATTCGCACCGCGGCCGCCGTCTATGCCGCGGGTGTCCTGCTGGTGTCCTCCCTGGCCCTCGCCGGACGGAGCTAGAATGTGACGGATGTGCAGACTCAAGCGGTTTCCGCCTGTTCCGCCCCGGT
>JAAYTY010000146.1 GCA_012523605.1 Candidatus Fermentibacterota bacterium | reverse complement strand
GCCTCAACGGCGGACGGCCGAAATAGTCCTGCAACTGGTCACAGCCTTCTCGCCGTACCTCCGTCTGATCATGTCGCATGCCCTGTTCAGCTCGTGTGTAGAGCGGTTGAACAGGGGAAGCTGGAGGCCCGCCGAGGGGGCCAGCGAGCCGAGGCAGACGCCCAGCAGTCTCACTGGTCTCTTCACGCACTGCCCGGCCAGCCTTCCTACAGCCCGGAATATAACCTGGTCCTGATCAGTGGGAGCCCCCAGCCGGACCGCCCTGGTGTGAGTGCTCATGTCCGAGAACCGGTACTTGAGTGTCACCAGCGAGCCGGCGAAGCCCTCGTCGCGCGACCTCCTGGCGACCTTCTGAGCCAGGAGGGCCAGCGCGGGCAGGTACTCGCCCGGGAGAAGGACGTCACGGGCGAAGGTGTGTTCGTGACCTATGGACTGTGGCGGCTCCTGCTCGTAGAAGGGGATCACCGGCGAAGGATCCACCCCCCGGCAGAGGAAATAAAGTGATTCGCCGGCCATGCCGAGCATGATTCTCAGCCTCTGCGCCGGGAATGCCGCGAGATCGGCAACCGTCTTCACGCCGAAACCGCCCAGGAGCCGCGCCGTCTCGGGGCCGACACCCCAGATGCTGTCCACCGGGAAGTCCACGATGTCTTCCGGCCTCAGTTCCCTTATTCCCCTCGGCTTGGCCCTCTTGGATGCCATCTTGGCCAGGAGTTTGTTCGAGCCTATGCCCACGCTCGCCCAGAGGCCCGTCTCGTCGAGAAGCCGCCGCTGGAGGAGCTCCGCGAGCGCGCATGGCGCCATCGGAAGGCCGGTGGCGTCGAGAAAGGCCTCGTCTATGCTCACGGGCTCGATGCGGTGGGTGAGCGACAGCATGACCGAGAGAATCCTCTTCCAGCAGGTGACGTATCTGTGGTGGTCGCCGGACACAACCGAGGCGCCGGGAGCCAGGCGCAGTGCCCGGGCGAGCGGCATGCCCGAGCGCACCCCCATCGCCCTGGCCTCGTAACTGCAGGAGGACACGACCGTGCGCAGGGACGGATCGCCCGAGACGATCACCGGCCTGCCCGCGAGCTCGGGCCGGCAGAGAACCTCCACTGATGCGAAGAAGGCGTCCATGTCGACGTGGAGGATTGTCCTGCGGCCGGGCGTCCCGGTCTTAGGGGTCGGAATAGACGCAGTCAAGCATCCACCTCATGTCGCCGGCGTCGAAATGCAGTTCGCAGGTGTCGCCCGAGGAGGTTCTCACCATGAAGTGGAAGCGGCGGACCGAGCCCTCCCTGCTCTCCCAGCTAGCGTTCACGCGGGAGACCCTGTACACCCTGCCCCTCCAGCGGAAGCGGCAGGGCACCAGGCCGGCCCCGCGCGACCAGCTTACCATCTCCACCGGCTCGAGTATCTCAGTGGCCATGCCTCACCCGCCGGTACTTTCATAAACATACGTTTGTATGTCAATGGGGGTCGGAGTTAACTTCGTTAACTTTGCAGGATCGGAGTTGATTCCGTTGACCCTGTGCAGGAACGGCAAACCTCAAGTCGGACAAAGCTGACCGAAGTCAGCGGCAAGCTCCGATACTGGCCGGCTGCGCGATGCAAAGTTAACGAAGTTAACTCCGACCCCCATTGACGGCGGCTACCCTCTCCTTCCAGTCGAGGGCGATGTCGGCGAGAGTCTTCTCGAGTGGTATGGAGACAGCCCAGCCGAGTGCCGCGAAGGCCGCCGCAGGATTCCCGGGCAGATCTTCCACACCGGCGGGCCTGCCATCCTCCGCGGCGTCGATCTCCGGGCGGCAGTCGAAGAAGCCGGCCAGCATCGCTACCACCTCGGCGCTTCCTGTCGAGACGCCGCTCGATATGTTGAGAACGCCGGAGACACCCGGCTCGAGGACGGCTGCGGCGAACGCCTCCGCGGCATCCCTGGCGTCGACGTAGTCGCGCCTGGCGGCCAGGCTCCCGAGCCGGAGCACCGGCGGCTGCAGCCCGGCCTCGATCATCGCCAACTGGCGGGCCGCGGAGGGCACGAGCATCACCGGCTCCTGTCCCGGCCCCGCGAGGTTGAAGAGTCTCAGCGTGCACAGGGACATCTCCAGGCGCCCGCAGAGCCGGCAGGCGACCTCCTCCCTTCGGGCCATCGAGAGTCCGTAGGGGGAAACCGGGGCCGGGGGTTCGTCCTCTCCCACGGGGAAGCGCGAAGGATCGACCCTCCCATAGACGGCCGACGACCCGGCGAGCACCATCCTGCCCGCCGAGCGCCCCAGCGGCGCCAGTACGGCCTCCACGCTCAGCACGTTCGCCCGATGGAGGTTCACGTACTCACCCGATGTCGCTCCGGCGAGATGGACTACGCAGTCGAACGGGCCTTCGGCGGCCAGCCTCGACGCCCCCTCGCGGGCGGCAGGATTGCATTCGATGTGCCGGGCCGGGCCTGGCGCGGGTTTCCCGGGCAGGTCGAGCGTTACGAGATCGACGCCTCTTCCGGAGAGGGCGCGGCATGCGTGCCGGCCGAGGAAGCCCGATGCACCGGTGACCAGAACCCTCAACGGCACCGCCCGAGGAACCTGCCGGGATCCTCCTGGAAGAGACGCTGGGCCTCCGAGTAGTCCTCGGGATTGCCGATGTCCAGCCAGGTGTCCCCGGAAAGGACTATCCTTACGTCTCTTCCTCTCTCGAGAAGCGCGCCGACCAGATCGGGGAAGTCGAACTTCAGGCCCGCGGGTATCGTCTCGATGCACGCGCGGGAGTAGGCATAAACCCCCATGCTGACGTCGAAGGAGAAAGAGGGCTTCTCTTCGTAGCCGGTCACCCTGTCGCCCTCGTGTCTGACGACCCCGAGCTGTGTGCGGTGCTGGTGGCGCTGGACAGCAATCGTGAGGTCCGCGCCGGATTCCACGTGTCTGTCGAAGAACGCCCCGAAGTCGAGCGTCGTCAGCAGGTCGCCGTTGAGGACCAGGAACCTCTCGGGAAGGTCCTCGACCAGCCTCAGCGGGCCTGCGGTCCCGAGAGGCTCGCCCTCGCGGACCCACCTGAACCTCACGCCGCGGCCGCGCAGGGGGTGCGACATGAAGTAGGCCTCCAGAAGCTCGGCCAGATGGCCTGCGCAGAAGCATATTTCGTCGAATCCGGCCGCCGCGAGCTGTCTTACGAGTATGTCCGCCACCGGCATGTCGCCTATGGGCACCAGCGGCTTGGGGAACACGGCGGTATAGGGCGCCAGCCGTGCCCCCCGGCCACCCGCCAGCAGAACCGCCAGCCTGCTCACAGCGCGTACCCCCGCACCGCCCCGTGCTCCGGATGGGATCTCATCCACTCCACGGTGGCCGCGAGTCCTTCGGCCAGGGGGATCCTCGCCTGCCAGCCGAGCAGTTCGCGAGCTCTGGACGGATCGGCAACGAGGCGCATGACCTCGCTCCCCGCCGGCCTGATCCTCTCGGGGGAGACCCTCACTGCGAGCTTCCTCCCGAGTATGCCGCCGACCATTTCCACAAGTTCGGCAACTCCCGTCTCCCTGCCCGTTCCGAGGTGGACGACGTGCCCCACGGCCTCCGGCATGAGGGCCGCGGCAAGCCCCTCCGCCGTGTCGGACACGAAGACGAAATCCCTCGTGGTGTCCGTCGAGCCGAGCTCTATCACGTCGGATTCCAGCGCCTGCGAGATGACCGTGGGGATGACCGCCCGGCGCGACTGCCCGGGGCCGTATGTGTTGAAGGGCCTGCAGACCACGACCGGCATTCCGAAAGACCTGTGGTAGCTGAGGGCGATCTGATCCGCCGCCGTCTTGGAGGCGGCGTAGGGAGACTGGGCCGAGAGGGGGTGCTCCTCGGTCATGGGCACCTGGCGGGCCGTGCCGTACACCTCGCTGGTGGAGGTCACGACAACGGTGCAGCCGCTCCTCCTCGCGGCTTCGAGGACGTTCACGGTCCCGCCCACGTTGACCGAGACAACGTCGGCGGGGCAGAGATACGAGAAAGGTATGGAGATGTGAGCCCCGAGGTGGAACACGGCGTCGCAACCCCTGACGGCGTCGGCCACCGCGCCCGGATCCCTCAGGTCGCCCCTGACTACCTCGCAAGAGGCGAGTACATCTCCGGGCAGGTTCGACAGCAGGCCGATCCCGCCCGTCGAGGTGTAGCGGACGAAGCACCGCACCTGGAAGCCCCTGGCCGCCAGCACCTTCGCCAGGTGATGGCCGATGAAACCTCCCGCACCTGTCACCAGAGCCTTCATGAGGATCCTCCAGCCCTGCGGGGCCTCTTCGAGAAGAGCCACCTCCCGAGGAAGTACCCCGTCATCTCCCGCAGGATATCGACGATTACGGAGACCCTGTCGAGCGAGGAAATCCCCGTCGTCCTGTGCGTGTACTCGAAGCCCGTCTCGACGATCTCCACACCGGCCTTCCGGAGCTCCGCCACGAGCTCCGCGTCGTAGAAGCAGCCGTCGGCGCGGAGGCGCAGCCTTTTCAGCATATCACGGTGAATGACCTTCATCGAGAAGTTGACGTCGCGGACGCCGAGCCCGAAGAGGATCTGCACCAGAGCGTTGTACACCCTGGAGAAGACCTTCCGCTTGAGGTTCTCTCGCTCTCCGATCCTGTATCCGATGACGGCCCTGTCGGGATTCAGAAGAGGGATCACCTTCGCGATCTCCGAGACTTCGAAGGGCTCGTCGGCGTCGAGGTACAGGATGTATTCCTTCCTGGCGTTGGCGAAACCCAGCCTTATCGCACTGCCGAGACCCTCCCGGTTGATCTGGTGGATCACCCTCACACGTGGGTTCTCGACGGCGAGCGAGTCGGCTATCTCCGCGGTTCTGTCGGTGCTCCCGCTTTCTACCACGAGAATCTCGAAGTCGTCCAGGATCTTCTCCAGCGAGCCGCAGATGGATTCCACGGCTGACGCCGCGCCGGCCTCCTCGTTGTACATCGGCAGCACCACGCTCAGGGATCTGTTCAAGGCACCCTCCAGGGCCACGATGATAACAGTCAGCGGCTCGCCGGAGCCATCAGACCCCGACCTCCTCCCCGGCGTTCCGCCGCCTGACCATAAGGCGGGCTGCTACGATACTGAGTTCGAAGAGCACGTAGAGCGGCGCGGCCAGCAGAACCTGGGTCACCGGATCGTTGGGGGGCAGTATCGCCCCGAGCACAAGCAGGCCTACGACCACATGACGGCGATATCTGCCAAGAGCGGACGGATCGACGATTCCCATGACCGACAGGGCAACGACGACCAGCGGGAGTTCGAACGACACTCCGCACACCAGGGCGAACTGACCAAGGAAGGAGACGAAGTTGGACAGCGTCCAGCCGCCGGTGATCGGCCCGGTTTCGAAGCTCCGGAACAGCGCGAGCGTCGGCCGGAGCAGAACAAGCCAGGCGAAAGCCACTCCGGATGCGAAGAGCAGAACGGAGACCGCGAAGACCCATCTCATGACTCTCCGCTCGGAGTCGTAGAGGCCCGGCGACACGAAACCCCAGAAATGCCAGAGCGCCACGGGCGCCGATGCGACCGCGCCGGCCGCCAGGGCGAGCTTGAGATGGGCCGTGATGGCCTCGTGCGGGCTGAGGGTCTGCAGGGAGCAGCCGGGGCATGCCGAGAGCACGAAACGCATGAGCGGTCGGCTGAACGCGAATGCCGCTACGGTGAACAGGGCGAGGCAGCCGAGGACCACGAAGAGCCTCTGCCTCAGCTCCTCAAGGTGGTCCCAGAAGCTGCCTTCCGAGACCTTCTTCAACTGGTGACGGCCTCCAGGCCGGCGGCGAGGAGAGCGGTTTCCTCCCGGGCCTCGAGCAGGGTCGGGCGACAGTCGCCCCAGCCGTATGGGAAAACCCAGGTTCTCCCGCCGGAAGAGGTCTTCTTGTCGCGTTCGAGATACCGCCGCACACTCCGGAGGTCGATCCGGTCGAGGCGGTCTCGCAGGCCGGTCGCACGACACAGCTCACGCATTTCCTCCTCGAGCCCGCCTGCCGCACCGGCCCGACGGGCCATGGCCGCCGAGGCCAGACATCCCAGGGCGACCGCCTCCCCGTGCGCGAGATCGAAGCCTGTGGCGCTCTCCAGCGCGTGGCCGAGGGTGTGTCCGAGGTTGAGAAGCACCCTCTCGCCCTCGTCGAAGGGATCCCTGGAGACTATCGCGGCCTTCGCCTCGAGGCAGCGCCGTACGGCGCCGGACGCCCAGTCCCGCATGGATGCGGAGGTCCGGGGCATCCTCTCGAGCATGGCCCTGAGCTTCCTGTCGCCCGAAACGACGGCCGTCTTGAGGATCTCCCCGAGCCCGCAGCGAATCTCACGGCGCGGAAGGGTCTCCAGGAAGGCGGGATCCACGAACACGGCGGAGGCCGGATGGAATGTTCCGGCCTGATTCTTCGCACGCCCCAGATTCACGCCGGTCTTTCCGCCGAGGCAGGCGTCCACCTGGGCGAGGAGAGTCGTGGGAACGAGGACAAGCCTGACGCCCCGCATCCAGATCGAGGCTGCGAAGGCGGCTGTGTCGCAGACCATGCCTCCGCCCGCGGCTACCACGCAGCCGCTTCTGCCGAGGCCGGCGGCCGCGAAGTCGGCGAGGAGGCCCTTTACGGTCCGCATGGTCTTGGCCCGCTCGTCGGCTTCGATCACGCTCGCGCCGGCGGCGAGTCCGCCCATCTCCCTGCCCAGCCTGTCCGCATGGAGCCCGGCAACCGCCGAGTCGAGAACGATGTACGAGCCTGGGCCTGCTGTGCGCCCCAGCCCCTCCAGACCGGCTCCGAGGAAGACCCGGGTGGTCGAGGAGCGCGAGAAGACGGCCTCTATGAGGCTCTGCCTCACGGGCTGCGCTCCGGTCCTGCCGGGGACAAAGTCAGGACCCCGGCCGGTAGCTCACCAGGGTCAGGGTGCTGTCCGGGGTGACTTTCAGCACCATGCCCACATCGGGCGCCAGCCAGATGTCCCTCGTCGTGGCGCTGGTCTCCGGCTCGAACCCGCCGGTCTGCACCCAGTCGATGATCGTCTCGCTCATCACCAGGTGGTAGCACTCTTCGTAGCCGGCGGCTTCGCCTATGCCCGCCACCTCGGTAGTGCGCCGCCATCTGTGGCTGATCGTCACCCCCTGGCTTACGGCGAAGGTCGAGGCGCTGTCGGTGCGCGAAGCGCCCACGGCCAGGGGCCAGTCGAGCCACGTCACCCACGCCTGGAAGACGGGGACCTCGTAGCCGTTGAACATCACCCTGTGGTCCTCGTAGTGCTCCAGTCTGCCCTCGTCGCTGATCCAGTAGGAGTAGTCCGCTCCGGTCTGGACCCTGTAGCAGGTCCTCTCGCCCATCACGATTTGGTCTACGACGGTCGTGATGACGCCGCCGCCGGACGCCACCTGATACTCCCACTCGCTCCCGATTGAGGATACGGGGTAGTAGTCCGCGCCGAGCCTGAACAGAAGCGGGTTGCGCCCGCAGGCGGCAGAGAGCAGGAAGAGGATCGGAACAATCCTTCTCACAGCTCCACCTCCCTGGACAGCCTGAAGAGGATCGAGAAGGAGTCGGAAGAGACCCTCTGAGATAGTATGCTCGCAAGGTCGAAGCCGATCGCGCCGCGGAAGCCCGAACCCATTCCGAAATCCCAGCGCAGGCCCGCCCTCCAGAAGGGATCCCACGATGCGGGATCGGAGCCGCCGGCGCATTCCATCGAGGTGCGGTTCATCCCGAACCCGGCCTCTATGCCGGGATTGAAGCTCCTGCCCCAGGGACGGAGGTGGAAGGAGCCCGTGATCTCGGGAGAGAGCATGACCACGGAGGCGTCGCCGTCGTATTCGTCTCCGTAGATCCCTATCCCGAGGGATGCGCCAGCCCCCAAGCGGGCCGCCGGCTTCCACTGCACCGCAGCCCTTGCGGACAGGCCGGAGCCGATCTGCTCGCCCCACGAACCCACCGGGAAGACCGAGCCGGCCGTGACCCCGACGTCGAGATCGAGTCCCGCCGCCGAGAGAGCGAGCACGAACGAAGGGAGCAGGAACTTCACGCCAGACCTCCTTCAGAGATCCATCGCGGGGATCGCCTCGAACTGGTCGCCCACGGCCACCGCCGAACCGGTCCCCAGGACCGAGCGGGCAGCCTCCTCCGCCATCCCGGGTGAGTTGTTCTCCCGGCTCAGGTGAGCGAGAATCACGGCCTCGAGCCCCGGGTGTCTTATCCTGTCCACCAGCATCGCCGCATCGGAGTTCGACAGATGCCCCCTGGACGAGGCTATCCTCTGCTTCAGCGGCCACGAGTACGGCCCGTCCCAGAGCATGCCGGTATCGTGGTTGAACTCGAGAACCAGCGCAGTGCATCCAGAGAGCTCGCTGGCCTCCAGGTGGCCCCAGCTCCCCAGGTCGGTGGCTATGCCCAGCCGGCCGCACTCCCACTCGATTACATACCCACTGGGATCGGCTGCGTCATGCGCGAGGGGGAAGGCCGTCACTATGAACGGGCCGACGGTGCGGGAGGTTCCGTTTGGCAGAGTCGTGGTTCCGGGCGTTCGGGCGAGCCTGTCGCCCAGGGCTTTCAGAGTTCCCGGACTGGCCATGGCGTGCATCCCGAACTTCCTGCAGAGCACGTCGGCTCCGGAACAGTGATCCCCGTGCTCGTGGCTGATGAGGAGCAGGGAAGGCTCGACCCCCTCCATGCCGGCGGCCGCCATCCTGCGCCTGGTCTCCCTCCACCCCAGTCCGGCGTCCACGAGCATGCAGAATCCGTCGTGCTCTATCACGGTGCAGTTTCCGCCGCTGCCGCTGGAGAGGACCGAGAGCCTCACGGCCTCCACCCCGCCAGCCTGTGAAGGATCGCGGCATCCGGCGGGTGGACTGGACTGCCGGAGCCCCAGAATCCCGACAGCATCTCGGACTGAGCGGGATCGAAGGTGTTGAGGCTGTACACGCAGACTCCTCCTGCACCTGCGGACAGCGCCTCGCCGGCCCCGGGCAGGGCGTCCGCCAGGGTCTGGTTGAAGACGGCGATGCCGTGGACCGCCCTGTCGCCCCCGGCCGCCGCGCCGAGCCTCGCAAGCTCCGCGGCGCGGGTCCTGCTGGTCGTGTAGGCCATCGGGCAGACGAAATCGACCAGCCCCTCGTCCAGCCAGGCCGCCCAGTCGCAGCCGTAATCCTCCAGGGCGGTGCGCGGATCCGCCATCACCGCCGCCGAGAGCATGACGCCCGGACGGGATGATCTCAGCGCCGCACGCACGCAGCGCACCGATTCTGTAACCAGGTCCGCGCGGTAGTCCCGCCACTCCCCGCTCGAGGCGGTCGAACCCGCGAAGCGGCGGGCGGAGGGGAGCCACGGCGGGTCGGCGCCCGTCTCGAGGAAGAAGCGATCCCTCGCGGCGGCCTCGAACCCGAAGCCGGCTCCGGGATACCTGATGTAGTCGAGGTGGATGCCGTCCACGTCATACCTGGCCGGGATCTCGCAGCAGATCCGCGCCAGACGCTCCCTCACCGCGGGCACGGCCGGGGACAGGGTTGCGCCCACTATCCCCGCCGCTTCGCACTCCTCCCTGGAGTACGAGCGAGTGGACCTGCCGGAAGAATCCTCCATGAACCACTCGGGATGTGCATGCCACACGTGCCGCCTGTCGCCCGGTTCGAACGGCGCGGACCAGGTGAGGAAGGCGTTCACCCAGGCATGCACCTCCATGCCGTATCGGGCGGCCTCGGACAGAACGAGCGCAAGCGGGTCGAAATCGGCGGTCACCCGAGCCATGGGAAGCTCGTCCGAGCGGTACCAGGCCTCGCCCCTCCCGGCGACCTGCACGATGACCCCGTTCGCTCCGGCGGCAGCCGCGGCGGCCATGAGCGCCTCCACGGAGGCTTCGGTCTCGAGCCCGTCGGCCGATATCCAGAAGTAGCGGCAGCCCCCGGCGGAGAGCACGGCGGAGAGGATAGCCGCAGTGATCACGTGCAGGCCCCCCTGGGCGGGTATCCCAAGTCTGGCTGGAACTCCTCCTTCGACGGCCTTCCGAAGAGGCGCTCGACGGCCTCGGCCGCGGAGCAGGTTCCTTGTATGACATCTCTCACTGCGGAGGTGATCGGAGCCTCGACACCGAGCGACTGCGCCAGGGAATACAGGGCGTCCGCGGTATGGACGCCCTCGGCGAGACCCTCGAAAGTTCCGCCCCGTACCACAGCCTCGCCGAACGCCCTGTTTCTGCTGAACGGGGAGAACAGCGTGGCCTCGTAATCGCCGAGGTGGGACAGCCCGTACACGCTTCGCCAGTCGCCGCCGGCGGCTGCTGCGACACGGGCGATCTCCTGGGGCGCCCTTGCCATCAGCGCACCCTTCAGCCCGGCGAAACCAAGCCCGTCGAGCATTCCGGCGGCTATTCCGACGACGTTCTTGGCGGCCGCGCCTATCTCGCACCCGATCATGTCCTGCGAGCGGTACATCCTCACGAGGCTGCTGCCAAGCAATCCGGAGATCCTCCTCGAGGCCTCCTCGTCAGCCGATGCCGCCAGCATGCAGGTGGGGATGCCCTGAACAAGCTGCTGGGGATGGCCCGGCCCCAGGAGGGCCGACAGCGACCGCGGCCGCAGACCGGCGCCCTCCGCGACCTGCGAGAGTCGCAGACCCGTGCCCTTCTCCAGCCCCTTCATGCAGAGGACGAGGTCGGTGTCCTCGAGGCCGGTCCCGCCGATCGTCGCGGCAAGGCCCCTCCATTCCTGGGAGGGCACGGCCGCGAGCAGGATATCACACGGCAGGGCTTCGTCCAGCGAGTCCGTGAGAACAACATCCCGGGGAAGCTCCAGATACCGGTTGCCGCCTCTCTCGGTGAGTTCCCCGAGCACGGGGCTGCCGGCCGGCTCCCAGCCGGTGGCTTCCATGCCGAGACGGCGGGCATACCAGAGAAGGAACGAGCCCCACCTTCCGCAGCCGAGCACTGTCAGCCGCATGCCCGGGCTCCGCTCACAGCCCCGCCGGCCTCCAGGCGTCCGCACCCGGGATAGTGGCGGGCGATCCGTAAAGATCGAAAAGCCTGCCGTACCCGGTCTTCATCGCCTCCTGCACCCTCTTCTTCCCGACGAGGTTCATCCAGAAGAGGTCGTGATACGCCCTGCTCGCGATGTAGGACCAGGGGACGAGAGGACTCCTGAGCAGAAGGCTCTCGAACGGCTTCAGCCAGCCGTGGTAGATGGCCTTCTGCCCTCTGCTGGCGAAGGTGTCGGTCTGGACGAAGTGCCAGTCGACTCCGGAGATGTCCTCGCCCACCACCTCTATGTCCGCCGGGGCGCCCGTTCCCAGGCCTGCCTCGTGGGCCAGCCTTATAAAGTCGAGCTTCATGGGATCGAAGCCTTGGAGCTTCGCGCTGATCGCATCTATAGCGACCTGGTCCGCAGAGGCGAGTATCATGTTCTTGACATGCGGGATCATCGCCCTGGGGCCGGGCCCCTCCCCCGCGAAGGTTCCGTCCATCACGGCGAGGATGCCGGGATGGATCTCCTTCTGGATCTGGAGCAGATCCACGAGCGTCTCGTGTATCCGGCTGTGCGTCCAGTGACGCCTTTCGCTGAGGAGGCCGCCGAAGGCGTTCTTCATGGCGCCGGTGATCGTGGTGAAGACGTGGGTCTTCACGGTCGGAAGGTGGACGATGTTCCTGCCGATGAGAACCTCCGGTATCATCACGCCGTCCGGGAAGATCGAGTCGAGCACCCGGTAGGGGCTCTTCGTCCTGTACGGAACCCACTTCACCTCCGGGGAGTAGAGGCGGACCTTCCTGATTCCGTGAAGACCCTCGTCGACCTGGACCAGATGGTTGCCCTTCTCGCCGGCGACATCCGACACGACCACCGTTCGGTTGTGAGCCGAGATCAGCTGGTCCCTCCGCCATCCGTCGGACAGGAGGGTGCGAATCACTCCGTCGAGCTGCCAGGGCGTGGTGGAGCATGCGGGATACCAGTGATGCCACGAGATGTTGATCTTCAGGATGACGTCGCATGACCTGTCAAGGCTGTCCGCATAGCCTATGCTGCGCATCAGACGCGTGTAGTCGTCCGTCACTGTTTCAGGGCTGGTGCGGAGTACGGCCACTCTGCTCCGGGCCATCTGTCTGTCCCTTCATCTGCGCCACGGCGGATCCGCCCGGGGAGCGCGGTCGCCGCCGCTCCCGCCCTGGTTCCGTTCGTGGCAGTCGCTGGATTCTACCGAAGCCGGGCTCGACCGGTCCAGTGCGGATTCTACCGCGGACCGTGTGCTTCCACCCGCCGCGCCTCCCCTCCGGCCTGCCGCAGGGGTATATTCCTATCATGCAGGTAGGAGGGAACACTATCGGAGAGGAGAGGAGTTGAAGAATCTGTTGATCCTGGCTGCGTTTGCCGTTGCCGCGGCGGCCGGTTCCATAGCGCCGGACCTGCGGCGGGTGATCGCCGGCTCGGAGGAAGGTGATCTCATCCCCGTCTTCATCGTCGTACAGGGCGACCTGGACGACACCTGGGTGGATGCTGTCACCGTGGGGATGGACCGCTACGAGCGACGGGCCTTCGTGGTAGATGCCCTCAAGGATCTCGCCGGGACAGCCCAGGCGGGCGTTCGGGAACTCCTGGCATCACAGCCGGAGGGAACCTGCGAGGACGTCGAGAGCCACTGGCTGGCCAATGCGATGTACTGCAGGACCACGGTGGACGTCATCCGCCAGGTGGCCGATCTGCCGGAGGTCGTAGTGGTGGAGAGCGCCTCCGATCCCGACGCCGGGCTGATCGAGCCCGTCGAGGTACGCCCGGCCACGCCTGAGGAGCAGAGCCGTGCCATCGCCTGGGGCGTCAGCAAGATTAACGCTGACGACGTATGGGCGATGGGCTATGACGGAACAGGCGTGATCGTGGGCGTCATCGACACCGGTACGGACTACAACCACACGGACCTCGCGAGCAACATGTGGCACGACACGCCGGCCGGCCTGCACTACGGCTGGGACTTCTACAACAACGACCCCGATCCGATGGACGACTACGGCCACGGCACGCACGTGTCGGGAACCGTGCTCGGCGACGGCACCGGCGGCACCCAGACCGGCGTAGCCCCTGGCGCCACATGCATGGCCCTCCGCATCAATTACTATACTGGCGGCGAGAACACGTGGATCCAGGCGATGGAGTGGGGAACCGACCACGGCACGGACGTCCTCACGATGTCACTCGGCTCAACGCACGGCAACACCACGCTCCGGACCGCGGAGGAGAACCTGCTCTCGGCCGGCGTCTTCCACTCGGTAGCGGCCGGCAACAGCGGGCCCGGCGCCGGCACGATCCTGTCCAGCGGCGACAGCCCTCCACCCTGGTTCCACCCCGACCAGACCTACCATGGCGGGCAGAGCGCGGTAGTCACCTGCGCGGCGACTGACTCGGGCGATACCATAGCCAGCTTCTCCAGCCGCGGCCCCGTGACCTGGTGGACAGACTACACTACCGCCCATCCTCTGATCGATCCCGACATCGCGGCTCCGGGCGTGGACGTCCTTAGCACGCAGTGGACCGGAGGCTACACCACCATGAGCGGCACCTCCATGGCCACGCCGCACGTGGCGGGTGTCGCCGCGCTGATGCTCGACGCCAATCCGAGCCTCACCGTCGCGCAGATCGACCAGTACATGGAGACCACCGCCCTCGATCTCGGTCCGGCAGGCAAGGACAACGCCTTCGGAGCTGGCCGCATCGACGCCTATCAGGCGGTGCTCGCGGCGATCTCCACCGGAATCGGGGACTCCATGGAGGGCATCGAGCCCGCGG
>JAAYTY010000145.1 GCA_012523605.1 Candidatus Fermentibacterota bacterium | reverse complement strand
GAAGAAGGCCGTGTCCCCTCGGAGCGCACAGGGATTTACGGTCACGAGACTGCACGGGTCGAAGACATCGGGAAGCCTCAGCGAGACGGACTCGCCGGCTCCGGAGACCGTCACTGCGGAGTATCCGGGAGGGATGGAGTCAAGATCTACGAAGCCACCAGGGCCCGCAGACACTGAGAAATCCGGAAGGGATCTGTCGGTGAGGCCGGCAGGCAAAACCACCTCCATAGCCCGGAACCCGCGCCCCTCCAGTCTGACATACAGATACCGAAGGGAGTCGCCAGCCTCGAGCAATGGCCAGGCAGCTTCCAGGAAACCATCCTCGTCGACGAGAATGCCCGAATGCTCGACACCGATCGTTTTCAGAGCCTCCCGATATGCACCGGGCCACAGAGTGGCATAGCCTGCCTCCTCCAGATCGACTCCGGAAAGGACGATGAAATCAGCGCGTGGATGTTCACGCAGAACCGATGCGATAGTTTCGATAGTCCTGGATGCGCTTTCCCCGGCTTTCGCAAGGCGGGCCGTCTCGTCCCTGGCCGACATCAGACATCCGACGAGGATGCAAGTGATGATCAGTTTATTCCTCCCCCCCCCGATCCTCGATATCGAGGCGGCGGTGAACGCAGCCGCCGGGAGGAGCGCGTAGGCGAAGTCCGGCCTGGGAGGCAGGTTGAGAACTGTCGAGGCGGGCAGCACGAACAGCCCGGTGAGAAACAGCTTCAGGCGCCAGGGTTTCGCGATGAAGGCCAGCATGACGGCACAGCCGGCGAGGACGATTCTGACAGGCAGCCCATCGAGCCAGGGCGAGAAGGGCATGCGCGCGAGAGTCGCGAGGTTGCGCATCATGAAGAGCCCGAAACTCGTGCTCTCGGCATAACCGAGCTGGGTGCCGAGCCACGCGAGCCTCCACACGAGGTAGAGCGCTACAGGCAGGGAGTAAAGGGCTGAATGCCCGAAGAACGTGCGGATCGGTTTCCGTTCGTCGCCGAGTACGGCGGCCTGCAACCCGAAGAGCGGTGCGCTCAGGAGCATGGTCTCCTTGGAGAGAAGCGAGCACAGGAACAGCGCGGCGGCAACGATGCGCCTCCTCCAGCTCCTGCGGATGATCGACTCCGAATGGAGAAGAAGCGCCCCCAGCATGAAGGCCATCGCCAGCATTCCCGGCCTGCCCGAAACCCTGCCGGCACTCGGGATCACAGCCCATGAGACGGCGAACAGCATTGTGCCGGCTAATGACGCAGCGCGACCCCGGATGTGGGTCATTATGAGTCTGGATATCAGGATGACATTGGCGAGATGGACGATGATGCTCGTGGCGTGCCATCCCAGTGGTCTCGTCGGTCCCCAGAGACGGGCGTCCAGAGCCCACAGCGACACCGTGAGGGGCCTGAAGCCGCCGGCCTCGAACCTCGTGAAAGCCTCGGGGGAGAAGCCATGTTCGAAATCGAGGAAGTCATCGGACAGGAAACCAGTTCCAATCGCGGGGATCAGCAGCAGAAGCGACACTGCGATGCCCGAGCCCGCCACGAGCAGGCCGGCCCGTCTGTCTGCCGTGTCATTCACCGGAAACCTCCGGAGCAGTCACCTGGCCCCGCCCCCTGTTCGAGGAGCTTTGTTCCCTCGTGCACTTATGAAGCGGATAGCTTCGAATATCATCCTTTCCATCGGATCAACAACCCTACGGCTGACCGCGGGCGGGGTTTTGTTATGTTCCCGGCTCGACTCGAGAGGGGAATCCTGTGAAGAACTCCACGAAGGCGGCGCTCTTCCTGTCGCTGGGCACGGCGATGTGGGGCTCGACATTCCTCGTGATCAAGACCCTGCTAGACGCCATGTCCACCGGGGTGCTCCTCTGCCTGCGCTTCGGGGTGTCCTCGGCCGTACTGCTGACGACGGCCGTTCTCGCCCGTCCCGTGAAGGACGGCCCCGCACCGCTACCATTCGGGAAGCTGCTGAAACCCTCTCTTCTCATCGGACTCAGCCTCCTCGGGGGCTACGCCTTCCAGACGGCCGGGCTCCAGTACACCGGCCCCGGCAAGTCGGCCTTCATCACCTCGCTGTATGTCGCATTCACGCCCTTCGCCGCATGGCCCATAAACGGAAGGAAACCCCTCCCGGTGCACTTCCTGTCGGTAGGCGCCGCACTTCTGGTGGTCTATCTGCTGTCGGACCCTTCAGGCCCGCTCAACCTCGGCGACGCGCTCACAGCCGTAAGCGCCGTGTTCTGGGCGCTCGAGATAGCGCTCATCGACAGGCTCTTCGTCAAGGGCAGCGATCTGAGGATCACAGCGATGATGCTCGCAGTAGTGGCGATCGGCTCGGTCCCCCTCATTCCCCTGCTGGGCGGAACGAGGCTGGAGCCGGGTCCCGCACCCGCCCTTGCCATGCTGTACCTCGCGATACCCGCCACGAGCATGCTCATGTACTGGCAGATCAGATGGCAGCCCAGCCTGGGCGGAAGCCTCTCATCCCTCATCTACATCGGCGAAGCCGTCGTGGCGGCCGCCGGGGGAGCCGCCTTCTTCGGCGAGCGCTTCCCGCTGACGGGATGGATCGGCTCGACGCTCATCGTCTGCTCGATACTGATCGCCTTCGGAACGGAGAGGCGCGCCGCCTAGATTCTCGATGAACCTCGACGGGGTGAGGCACTACAGGGAAGGCGTGGCGGGCTTCTCGCGCAACGCCAGGCTCTACATCGCCGGAGGGATCTTCAACGGTCTGGGGATGTCGGTCTTCGGGCTCCTGTTCAATCTCTACCTCAAGGAGCACGCCTTCACCGAGTCGCAGATCGGACAGGTGCTCTCGGCCGGATCGCTGGGTGCGACCCTGGCGGCCATTCCGGCGGCGCTGGTGCTGGAGCGCATCTGCGTAAAGAGGGTTCTGATATGGTCAACCCTGCTGGCCGCGGGATGCTACGCCGCGATGATCGCTCTCAGGAACATGACTCTGCTTCTGCCCTTCAGCCTCGCGGCATCCATGTTCATCACCTTCTACCGGATCTCGGCGGCGCCATACCTCATGGCGCAGGCCGGCAGCGGCGAGCGCATATACGTGTTCAGCATCAGCTCGGCGTCGGGCATGCTCTCGAGCCTCATCGGCTTCGTGCTTGGCGGGTTCCTGCCGGAGCTCGCGCTCGCTTCCGGTCTGGCGATGGACACCGCATCGGCGCAGGAGATGTCCCTCTACTTTTCGATCGCGGCGAGTCTGCTGTCGCTTGCGCCGTTCGCCATGCTCTCGAGCGACCCGCCCGCATGCTCGCCGAGAGGAGGGACTTTCGTTCACAAGCTGAAGTCCTACGACTGGCCGGTCATATGGCGGCTGATGGTGCCCAAGATCCTGGTGGGCCTGGGCGCGGGCCTCGTGATACCCTTCATGAACCTCTACTTCAGGAACGAGTTCGATCTCGAGTCCGGCAGGATAGGACTGTTCTTCTCCGTCATGCAGGTGGGTCTCTTCCTCGGCATGCTGTCCGCTCCGCTTCTCACACGGAGGCTCGGAAAGGTTGACAGCATCGTGCTCACGGAACTTGCATCAGTGCCGTTCATGCTCGTGCTGGCCCTCACGCGGAACCTTCCCCTTGCGGTTTTCGCATTCGTGATGCGCGGCACTCTCATGAACATGAACCTCCCGATCGCGGCGAACTTCGAGATGGAGCTCCTCGAGGAGAAGGACAGGCCCTTCACGAACGCGGTGTCCACAATCGCGTGGAACGGCGCATGGACCATCAGCGCGGCGGCGGGGGGAGCGGTGATCGAGAAGTACTCCTTCGCGTGGAGCTTCTACCTGACCATCGGCTTCTATCTGCTGTCGGCGGCGAGCTACAAGGCTCTGCTGGGGAGATCGGGCTTCAGACAGTCAGTCGGGAAGAACCCGGACTGACAGCTTCGCCGGCGACCATCCCGGAAGGACTCTCCGGGAGACCACTTCATGAAACGGATTCCCGCCCGAGCGGGGATGACGCTTGGACGGACACCGGCACAATGGGAACCATGGAGGCCGTGAGTTCGAACGTCCTCGAGGCCGACGCCTGCCGATTACTGTCACTTCAGCGCTTCCTCCACGAACTCCTCGGACAGCACGCCCTCGCTCGCCAGGTGGCGGCCGAGGGCATTCACCACCATGGGGTCGAAGGCGCTCCCCGACTCGCGGGCTATCGCGGCGAACGCGGCTTCGGGAAGCATCGGCTTCCGATAGTGGCGGAGCGCCGTCAGCGCCTCGAACACGTCGGCCACGGCTATCATCCTTCCTCCGAGCGAGATCGCCTCGCCGGAGATGCCACCGGGATAGCCCGAGCCGTCGAGCCTCTCGTGATGCTGAGCGGCGAACAGGGGCACGTCGCGAAGGCCTTCCTCGAACTCGATTCCTGAAAGGATCCTGGTCGTCTGGTCCACATGACTGCGCATGAGTGCGCTCTCGGCCTCGGTGAGCGCGCCCGGCTTGCGGAGGATGTCGTCCGGGACGCCGATCTTGCCGTAATCGTGCAGGAGGGCGGCGCACTCGACCGCCCTGCGGTCATCGCTGTCCAGCCTCATCATGTCGGCCATTCCCGAAACGTAGCGCATCACGTTCCTGCTGTGCCCCGCCGTCAGCGGATCGCGGGCCTCGATCGAGTCGGCTAGAGCGGCGATCAGGCTCTCGAACATCCTGCGCCTTCCGTCGTATAGCTGGACGTTCTCGATAGTAATGGCGGCCTCCCCCGCCACGGCCTCCAGGAACTCGGCGTCGGAGGTATCGAAAGCCCCGCCCGCCTTGTTCACGGCCTGGAACACCCCGATCGTCACTCCGCGGGAATTGATGATGGGAACCGTGAGTGCGCTGCGGGTGACGAAACCGGTCTTCCGGTCTATCTCCGGGTTGAAGCGGTCGTCGTCCGCGACGTCGTTCACGATCAGAGTCTTCGCAGTGCGGAAGACATGTCCGGCCAGACCGTGGCCGACATCGAACCATATCTGCTCCGAGAGGCCCTCGGCGACGAAGGACCACAGCTCACGCCGGTCTGGATCGAACAGGAACACGGTCGAGCGCTCGGCCCCGAGCGACTGGCTGGTCTCCCGGGCGAGCAGCCATAGAAGCGATCTGAGGTCGCGAGCCTGGTTGATCGCCCTGAGGATGCGGAGAAGAGCCCTGAGCCTCTGCTCGTCGGACAGAGTTCCGTTCGCGCCGGCAGGCGCCTGATCGGGAGTCATCCACATCTCCGTTCGGTGAGAACCGGGAGAACGACCTGCCCTGCCGGGTGAGCCGTCACGCAGGCTTCCTGATACTTGCAACCATAGGGAAGTCATCCACTTGGGTCAACGCAGATCCTTCAAGGGAGCCCCTCATCCCCTGCCCCGGACGCTGACTGTGATCGCGTTCCAGCCGGCGGCGAATACAGCCCCGGTGGCGAATCCCGCCGCGGCGCCGGCGACAGCGGCGACGGGATGCCCCGCCCCGAGCCCCAGAACGGCAGCGAGCAGGACTGCTCCGCACAAGCCCCAGCGCAGCCAGGCTGAGCCTTTCCCCGATTCCCTCCTCCAGGCCTTCAGATCGATCTCGGTTGGAAGCCCGGGGCATGCTTCGGCTATCACCCTTGCTATCTCCAGCCCCGCCCTGCAGTTGTCACCCACAGAAGGCATGGGCCTGAAGAGATAGTGCCGCGGCTCCTCTCCCGACAGCTTGATGACGAGGTGGGTCGTGACGGAATCCATGATGGCGTTCTGGAGGTTGATCTTCGCCCAGCCCGGGATGGACGAGTCCCCCCTCCCGGCATTGATCGCCTCGAGCCTCGAGAACTCGATCATCTCGAGCCTGTCGGTTTCCAGGTTCAGCTTCGAGTGATCGAGCAAGAGCCTGCATCTCGATGCGCCTATCAGGACATTCCTGAATCCCGATACGGCCCAGCCCCAGGCCAGGAGTTCCTCGCCTGCCTCCAGCTTCCGGGAAAGCCTCTGCCTCAGAGCCTCCCTGTCGAGCTTCCTCATGCCGCCCTCCCTTCAGCGGAATACTACCAGGAAGACGGCGGCCGAAGGAGTCGCGGTGTTGACTTGCCGCGCCGGCGCTTCATAATGAAACCCGTTCCACCAAACGGAGGTGCCCATGACGATAGTCGAGGGCTCGAGGAAGTGGCCCCTGTGGCTCAGGATCACGAGCCTGGCCTTCTCGACCGCAGTCGTGATCTTCGCCGTCACGAGGCTGGGATTCCTCCAGACCATCGAGAACCGCACACTCGACCTCAGGTTCGTTCTGCAGCCCACTCCGGCGGCAGGAAAGGTGGTAATAGTAGCAGTTGACGGCACGTCCCTCGACAGACTCGACTACGTGAGCTGGCCCTGGCCGCGCCAGATCTACGCCGACTGCATCGGCCTCCTTCGCAGATGGGAAGCCGACGTCATCGCCTTCGACATCATCTTCGCCGATCCATCCCAGTACGGGGCATGGGACGATTTCTCGTTCCGGGACAGCATGGCCGCGTTCGGCGGCGCCGTGCTCGCCATGCCTCTTTCAGCTCCGGAGGGCTTCGTCACTCCTGTTCCCCGGAACGCCGTCATGGACATCCGGGGAGACCTCTCGGGGCTCGACTCGGCCTGGAGCTGCGAACCTCCCCTCGACTCGCTCCTGCCCGCTGTGGCGGCGCTCGGCAATGTCACTGCATCCCCCGACCCGGACGGAGTCTACCGCAGTGTTACGCTGTTCACCGACACCCCGGAAGGGCCTGTTCCGTCTCTGGCATTCGCGGCGGCATGGCTTGCTGCCGGCAGGCCGGCGGTAACGCTGGAGCCCGGCAGGCTGGTTTTCGGGGACACCGAGATACCCCTCGACGGGCGGTACAGGATGAGGCCGCGGTTCCGCGGGCCGACCGGCACGATCACCACCGTGCCGATAGCCGACCTGCTCGAATCCCTTCAGGCCGAGGCCGCGGGCGGCGCTCCCGTCGTCGACCCGGGGCTGTTTCGTGACGCTGTCGTGATAATCGGTTACACCGCGCCCGGGCTCTACGACCTGAAGCCCACCCCCTACTCCGGCAGGTGCCCGGGCATGGAGATCAACGCCACCGCCGTCGACAACCTCCTCTCCGGCGTAGCCATAGAACGCCCGGGGAGCGCCGCCGTGCTGGCGGCGACACTGGCCGTGTCGCTCTTGTGCGCATCGGCCCTTCTCGTGAAGAGATCCGTCATCATCCAGGTGCTGCTGGGCCTGCTGGTGCTCGGCGCCTACGCCGCTCTGGCCTTTCTCCTGTTCGAAATGAACGTCTGGATCGAAACCCTCGCACCCCTCTCCGCGGGCGTGCTGTCCATCCTGGGAGGAAGCGCGGTTTCGTACAGCCATGCTAACAGGCAGAGGAAGCAGATCACGCTCGCCTTCTCGCAGTACCTGTCACCGGAGCTGGTGAGGCAGCTCGCGAGACATCCCGAGAAACTGCGCCTCGGTGGCGAGGAGATGGTCATGACGGCGCACTTCTCCGATCTGGCGGGCTTCACGAGTTTCTCCGAGAAGCTCTCGCCGAAGGATCTGGTGCATCTCCTCAACCGGTATCTGACCCTGATGACCGATCTGCTGATGGCCTCCGGCGCCACCCTCGACAAGTACATAGGCGATGCCGTGGTCGCCTTCTGGGGAGCGCCATTCCCGCAGGAGGATTCCGCGGTCCGCGCCTGCAGGGCCGTGCTGGAGATGCGCAGGGCGCTCGCGGAACTCAATGCCGAACTCGAGAAGGAGGGCCTGCCCCTGCTCAACCCGCGAACCGGTCTGAACACGGGGCTCATGGTCGTGGGGAACATGGGCTCGTCACGCAGGTTCGACTATACGATGATGGGCAGCGCGGTGAACCTTGCGTCGCGCCTCGAGGGCGTCAACAAGTTCTACGGCACTTCGATCATGGTCTCACGCGCCACGAAGGAGGCGGCCGGGTCCGGTTTCGTTTTCAGGGAGCTGGACTCGATAAGAGTTGTGGGACAGAAAACCCCCGTTGACATATTCGAGCTGTGCGGATTCGAAGGAGACGCGCCCGAAGAGATTCTCGCACGCCACCGAGCCTATGCCGAAGCGCTGTCTGCCTATCGTGACGGTCGTCTCCCGGAGGCGGCGAAGGCATTCGACGCCCTGGCACCCGATCCGCCCTCGGTGAAGATGGCGGCGAGATGCCGGATTCTGGCCGAAGCCGGACTGCCCGAGGGATGGGACGGTGTTTTCGACATGACTTCGAAATGACAGACGGTGAACCATGACCGAGCGGAGGAAGGGTGTACGATGATGATTCTGTTTCTGCTTTTCGCGGCCCTGTCCGGAATCGCCGGTGAATACGCTCCCGGAGACGAAGCCACGGTGAAGGTGCTGAGCCAGCACCTCTTCCCCTCGCCCGCCTTCTATGCCCAGCCGATCGCGGATCTGGCACTGGGCCAGGTGCTGGAAATCCTGGAAGCCGGATCCGGATGGTACCGCGTCGAGACTGCATCGGGCCAGACCGGCTGGGTGCACTCCTCGGCACTTACCACCGCGTCCGCGGGATCCGGCACGGTGGCTTCCGGTTCTGGCTCCGTGTCACAGGACGAGGTGACCCTTGCGGGCAGGGGCTTCAACTCCGACATAGAGGCCGAGTACGGCAGCCAGAATCCCCAGCTCGACTTCGACAGGGTGGACGAAATCGAGAAGAACGGAGTCACACCCGAGGAACTGGAGGCCTTTCTGATCGCCGGAGGCCTCGTCGAGGCTCCTCTTGAGAACCAGGAACAGGAGCAGAACCGGGAAGGGGGAAGGTCGAGATGATGCACGCCGCCGTTCTTGTAGCGGCCCTCACGGGCTTCGGTCTGGGAGACATCACCGACATCGTCCAGAGCGACGACGTGCAGACTGCGCTCGACGTGGCCGATGCCTTCGCCACTGCGGGAAGGGGCGTCTCCGACAGCGAGGAGTACTACATAGGACGAGCTGTCGCGGCCAACGTGCTCCTGAGCTTCGCTCCGGCCGGGAGCGCCGAGTTCACCAGGTACCTGAACTCGGTGGGATGCTGGGTGGCCGCCTGCTCGCCGACACCGTGCACATACGGCGGCTGGCATTTTCAGCTTCTCTCAAGCAGTCAGATCAACGCCATGGCCTGTCCCGGCGGAACCATCTTCATCACGAAGGGCCTCCTCGCGCTGGTTCACGACGAGGACGAGCTCGCCTGCGTACTGGCCCACGAGGTTGCGCACGCCGCACTGCACCACGGCATCGGTTCGGTGCAGAAGTCGCGCTGGGTGCAGGCCTTCTCGACGGCCGGAATGGCAACTGCGGAGAGGCTGGGCTCGGAAGAGATCGCCGAGGCGGCCGAGAACTACGGCGATCTCGTAACCGACGTTACGGAATCGCTCATCACGAGGGGCTACTCCAGGGAGTCGGAGCGCTCTGCCGACAGCCTGGCCGTGATCATCGCCGCCGCTGCCGGCTACGATCCCGCTGGTCTGGAGAGGGTTCTCCAGAGGATGGCGCAGGTGACCACCCGCTCCGGCCCCGGCTTCTGGCAGACCCATCCCTCGCCGGAGGACAGGATCGCCGATCTCCAGGGTGTCGTCGGAGGCCAGACGCCTGGGTACGAGACGAGGAAGGCCAGGTTCGAAGCCGCGCTCGCCGTCATGGACTCGACTTCGCCCTCCTCCGGTTCCGCCGGAAGCGGAGGCCGCGGATCCTCTGGAAGCGCCTCGGGATCGAGCCGGAGCGGCTCGTCAGGAGGCGGAGACCAGGAAGAGGAACGGGGTTCCGGTTCGAGGTAGGACACGGCTGTGCAGCGGCCGCTCCTGTGTTCCGCGGCCCTTCTGGCGCTCTTCAGCGGATGTGCAGGCTCCTCGCAGGATGGGCCGGAGTCATCCGGGACATCGTTGACGGATACAACATCTAACTCTGGCGCAGCGATACTCCTGGAGCCGGTGGACACCATGGAGCACGATCCCTCCTGCTTTACGCAGGGCTTGGCTTTCCATGATGGCCTTATATACGAGAGTTCAGGCAGATATGGCATTTCGTACATCGAGGCCAGAGATCCGGTTACGAGCGAAGTTGTCAATAGTGTCCCGCTACCTGATACGGTTTTCGCAGAGGGTATAGCCTTCATAGGGGACACTCTTTACGCAATCACATGGCTGGAGGGTGTGGTTCTCATGTACCGCACTCCGGGGCTGGAATACGCAGGGGCGATGGAATACTCCGGCCAGGGCTGGGGGCTCGCGAGCACTGGCTCCTCGCTCATCATGAGCAACGGCGGCGACACCCTGTTCTGGCGCGACCCACAGGACTTCTCGATAACCAAGAGACTTCCCGTGACTCTCGACTGCCACCCCGTAAGACTGCTCAACGAGCTCGAACACCATGACGGGCTGATCTACGCGAATCTGTGGACGACAAGCCTCGTCGCGGCGATAGACACTCTCGACGGCGCCGTGCGCGTGCTCTACGACGGCTCCGGACTCCTCACCCCCGCCGAGGCGGGAGAGGCCGACGTGATGAACGGCATAGCCTGGGATCCGGCGCGCGGAGCCTTCGTCGTCACGGGCAAGCTCTGGCCCAGATCTTTCGTCGTGGTGATGGAGGGCGCATCTCTGGATGAGTGAGGGATTCGATTCTCAGATAATCTTCTTCCATACGGACGATCTCGAGCTGGTTCATCGCTTCTACGGGGGCGTCCTGGGCCTTCCCCTGGCGCTGGATCAGGACGTCTTCCGCATCTACAGGACTTCGCCATCGGCGTATCTCGGATTCTGTACGACAACCTCTCCCGAGTTCTCGGCAGGCGCCATGATAACACTGGTGACCGACGACGTGGATGGTGTCGCCGAAAAGCTGACCGCTGCCGGCGCGCCGTGCGAGAAGATGCCTTCGCCGAATCCCGGGTTCTCGATCTACAACTGCTTCTTCAGGGATCCCGAAGGCCGCATGATCGAGATCCAGCGCTTCGACGACCCCGGATGGGACATGTCAGGGCGCTGAACCTGCCGCCCCGGCACCGCCCGTCGTTTCCAGTATCCAGCTGGATATCCGGCCTGTGAAACCCGGAACGAACTCCCTGGGAAGGCCGGCGTACTCGGAGACCGCTCCGGTTCCTGCAGGCTGGAAAAGGTGGTTTGCGCCCGGGAACACCTCGACCGTGCCGCCTGGGTTTCCCGCGAGCGCGTCGCGCATGGGCTGCTCGTTGAGTGCGGGGGCCACCTGCACGTCCTTCCCGCCGTAGAGCGCGAGCACCGGGCACTCCGCCATGCCGATCTCCCCTGCGGGATCGTGAGTGACGAACCTGTGGAACCATTCGCTTCCTATTGTCATGAGACTCTGTGCCACGGCGTTGTCCAGGAAGGCGGCGGTGTCGCCCAGCGACGCGAGCACTTCGGGGGTCAACCCCTCCAGGTCCTTCCTGGCCTGCTCGCGCATGAAGTCCCAAAGCACGGATACGTCCCCGCCCTCGACAACCACGTCCATTACGCGCCTCTGCGCGTCCAGCGCCTCAGCGATCCTCTCCTCGGAAAGCCCCTGCTGCCGCGAGATGATCTCGATCTGGGAGAGGAGTATCTCGTAGCCCCTGACAGAAGGGCCGGCCATGGCTATCACGAAGGCTACCTCCCCGGCGGGGCGCATGGAAGCCGCCAGAAAGGCGATGCTGGAACCCTCGCTGTGTCCGAGGAATCCCACCCTGTCCCGGGCGATCTCTTCGCGCCCTGTCATGTAGTCGAACATGGCCAGCGCGTCCTGGGCCATGATCTGATCCGTCAGACCGCCCGGGTCCCCTGTGGAGCCTCCGATTCCACGGTCGTCGCAGCGGAGCACCGCAATGCCGTTTCTCGTGAGGCTGTCGGCCAGAACGCCGAAGACCTTGAATCCGAAGACGGTCTCGTCGCGGTCCTGCAGCCCGCTTCCGGAAAGCAGAACCACCCCGGGAAATGGCCCCCCGCCCTCGGGAAGAGTGAGCGTGCCGCTTATCACATAACCGTCGCACTGGATGGTCACGGCTTCGCTGCGGTATGGCAGAACCGGAGCCTCCGGCGGGGCAGTCCTCAGCAGCTCGAATCCTCCGGCGAAGGCACCCTGGGAGAATGAGCCGATCATCGAGTCGCCGCTGGCGATTCCGTGGAACGAGGCGAGGCCCAGGCCGGATTCCAGTTGGAACGATATGCTGTCGCCGGCCTGTCTGACACCCGTCAGGGGCAGATCCTCCGCACCCTGGTCGGGGATGTCGATGAACGCTTCCAGCGAGTCGCCTGAACCCCTGAACTCCACCGCGATTCCGATCTCCATCCCTGGTACCGAGATCGAGCCCTCCCAGTAGCCCTCGAGGTCGGGAGCCCCTCTGCCCCCGCAGGAGACCGCCGATGCGATCAGCACGCACGCCGCGAAATTCGCCCCGAGCCTGGTCATCATCCCCTCCGATACCCCTAGATGTTGCTCATGTCCCTGTCGACGACACTGCCCGGCTCCAGCACGAACGTCTCTCCCGGCCTCAGGTGGATCCGGACCCTCGTACCCGCGGAAACGGTTGCGCCCTCGCCTATCGAGATCCTTCCGGCCTTCGCTCTGTCTATCTCCAGTCTCCCGGTCGCGGCGTCGAGCTCGATGGAGCCCAGCGGGGCGTCGGAGGTCACCACGAGCGAGGAATCACGCTCCATCCGCAGCCGGTCGGAGTAGGGGCGGCCCTCTCCCGCCGGCTCGACTGCTCCGAGATAGATCGAGCTGCCGGGTTCCATCACCCATCCGCGCCCGATCCCCCTCCCCTCGAGCTCTCCGGCGGATGTGCCGAGCAGAGGCGAGATCTCGACCAGCGCGGGGCGCCCGCCCTCCTCCCCGCCCGCTACGACCGCGCCGCAAGAAGCGAGCAGGGATCTGCCCAGGTCCGAGAGCGCCAGCACCGTTGCCTCGAGGGAGTCGGCGCCCGTGATGTTCTTGGTCGGAAGGAAGTAGTCCCGCCTTTCGACCGCCAGGAGCAGGACCTTCGAGGGATCGAGGGTCGAGACGAGGTTCTGGCTGAGCTTTTCGAAGCTGCTGGACTCCACCCTCCCCGACGGCGTGTCAACCGGCTTGCCTGTGTAGAGCGTGAACGGAAAGGAAGCTCTTGTCGAGTCGATGGACACCAGATTGGTGTTGACATGGGCGCAGTCGAACAGAAGTTGCCCATCGCCATCCGCGGCCGAGCCGAGCTCAGGCGGGAGCTCGCTGTACTCGATTATGGCGAATCGCCCGTCTGACTGTCTGACGACCGGAACTCCCACCTTCTCGGACGACCCGGCCCTCTTCACCAGTGTTGCCGTGAAGCCGGCTCCAGAAGAGGTGTGCGCGCCGATTCTCATCGGCTCGAAGGGTCTGAGCATGGCGTTGTCCACGTTCCCCATGAGGAGATATCGCACCCCGACGGATCTCAGCCTGGCATCCAGCGTCACGCCTTCGGCGAAGTCGAGCGCACCCTCCTGAGCCGACCGGATCGCCTCGAAGACGCCGCCGTGGCCGTCTCCTGTCCAGTAGAGGGAACCGTCCTCGCCGTTCGCCAAGAGATCGCCGTCGCCGTCGAGCCTCGGGAGCATCCTCTGCCTGGGGCCGGCGCAGAGAGCCGTCCTGGGAATCCCGGCGGCTCGCGAAACCATGTCCAGATGTCTGTCCAGCATTTCAGCCGTGTTGTCGCTGACCATGAACAGGAGAACCGGCATCCTGCCGTGCTCGAGCCCGCAGCAGAGCGCCTCTTCGGCGAGCCGCCATGCGAAGCTCTTGCCCATGACAGGCGTGACGGGATAGGCCGCCTTGGGATCCCCCGGCGCGGGGGGCCTCACCCTCAGCATTTCCGGGACCGAGGGAAAGGCACGGGACAGCTCCCCCATCTGCGCGAAGAATCGTGTCGCCGTTCCTCCGGCGAATACTACCGCGGCCACCCGTCTTGACGAGAGGGCCTCCCTCCCGCCCGGGAGGTCGTCGGCGGAGAGCCTCCTGCACGTGGAGAACCTCACGGGGCTCACCTGAGAGAGCGCCGGCATCCCGTGCGAAGGATCGGCCAGTGCCTCCCTGTGCCTCTCGAGGAGTTCCATGTCAATCCTGGTGATCTCCGAGAGGAATCTTCTCCAGGCCCGGACTCCGGCGTTCCTCATGTACTTCCCGGCCACACCTGCGAGCAGGCCGGCCGTCCAGAGCTGCTCCAGCGCCCGCACCTCCTGCTCCGAGGCTATCTCGAGGGCTGTCTTGAGATCGTCGGGGAGCTTCATCCAATCCTCTCGATCGCTGCTCCTCCCGATGGTCTGACGAGCCTCGCCCCACCGGGAAGGAACGCGGACATGGCGGCCAGGAATCCCTCGACGCCGCCCGTCTCCACAAGGCACACGACAGAACCCCCGAAGCCTCCGCCTGTCAGCCTGGCGCCGAAGCAGCCGGGCAGAGCCATGGCGGCCTCCACGAGGGCGTCAAGCCCTGGAGTGGATACGCCGTACAGGTCGCGCAGGCTGTCGTGCGATTCCCGCATCAGACGGCCCATCGAGGCTCCGTCACCCCGGCCGAGCGCCTCGGCGGCAAGCCTCACGCGCCTGTTCTCCTCGATTATATGGCGGGCCCTGCCGACAAGCCTCACGGCTTCCGAGGCGGGAGCGCCGGCGGCCGCGAGAGCCTCCTCGAGAATCACGAGATCCTCAGGCACTGCATCCCTGAGCGATTGGACCTCGGGGCGCCTCGTTCCGAGAGAGGCCAGCGCTGCTGCGGCCTCGGCTTGCCTGCCCGGATATCCAGCGGTCGAGAGATCGTGACGCTCGCCGCTGTCACAGACGACTATCGAGAGATCCCCGGGGATTGGCACTGGCGACGCCTCGAGGGTTCTGCAGTCCAGAAGGAGGGCCGAACCGGACACTCCCAGGCATGCGGCGAGGTGGTCCATGGATCCGCACGGGACTCCGCAGTATTCATTCTCGCCGAGCTGGCAGAATCCGGCCAGCGATCTCAGGGAACTCTCGTCCCACGACACGCTTCCTGCCATCGCGGAGAGGGCCATTCCCACAGCAACCTCCAGAGCGGCGCTGCTCGAGAGCCCGGACCCCGGCGGAATGTCGCTCTCGATGTATATGTCGGCGCCCGGAACAGCCATGCCGGACGAGTACAGCGCCCATGCGATGCCGGCGACATAGCGGCCCCATCCTTCGATGGGGTTGCCCGGCGACAGGCTCCCGGGGTCGAACGACACCGGATCCGGGAAGAGACCCGAGCAGGCCTTCACGATCCCGCCGCCGGCGGGCCCCGCCGCAACCGCTGTCCTGAGGTCGGCCGCCACCGGAAGGACCAGCCCTCCCTGGTAGTCGGTATGCTCGCCGATCAGGTTGACGCGCCCCGGAGCGACGGCCGTGATGCACGGAGCGGTGCCGTACGTTTCCAGGAAACCCGCTACGGCTCGCTCCGCCGGGGTCATCCGCCCTGCCGCACGGCATCCGGTCCCTGGCACCGGGCTCCGGGCTTCTCCCCGGCCATCGCGAGGAGCCCGGAGACGAACTCCAGTCTGGCGAAGTCCTCGCGCAGGACAGGGCTCTCTATCGCCGTCAGGCACAGCTCTGCAAGGCAGGATGCCTCTTCGAGAAGGGGCTCCGACTCCGCCTCCCTGCCAAGCATGGCCAGGATGGTCAGCTCCATCCACTGCATCTCCAGGTTCTCGAGCAGCTCGGTTCCGCCTGGGATCGAGCGCGCGCTGCGGACCAGATCGAGGGCTTCGTCCAAGCCTCTGCCTTGCGAAGCGCGTGCGACAGCCAGCCTCGCGCACGCCGCGAGATAGAGAACCCTGCTGCGCTCCCAGGCCGTCATGCCCGACGGACGTCTGCTCTCGCGGAGCCTCGCAAGAACCGTCTCGGCATCGGTTCTGCAGTTCGTGGACGCCATCACCCTGGCGATCCATCCTGCGGCCATCGCCGCGATGGAACCGATCCCGCTGTCCTCCGCCAGGCTGGCGGCCGCTTCGAAGTGCTCGAGAGCGCTCTCGGAATCGCCTCTTGCGAATGCCGCAGCCCCGAGGCGCTCGAGCGCGGCTGCTATCCTCCCGGACGAGCCGGATGCCTCGGCCAGGCCGTGGCTCCTGCGGAAGCACTCCTCCGCCGCGTCTATCTGGTTCAGCTCCAGATAGACCGAGCCGAGATTCTGCGTCGCGGTCATGAGGGATTGGATGTCGCCGGTCTCCGTGAAGGCGGCAATGGCCTCCTTGAGAAGCCGTATCCGCTCCTCCCAGGCGGGGAAGGTGGAGAGGATCATGGCCAGGTCCACCTGGGCCCTTGCCTTCCTGATGACGTCGCCGGCGCTGTCGTAGAACTCCAGAGCCTGCCGGCACAGGGCCAGGCCGTTCTCGTCGTCGCCCGACTGGGCGAGCATCGCTCCCTTCGTGCTCAGCCAGAAGGCTTCCAGCATCGCCCTGGTTCGCGCATCCTCGATTCCTTCGAGCAGGATCTCCACCTCGTCGAGAAGGCTCAGAGCCAGGCGGGTCTCCCCCTTGGCGTGCCAGATCCCCGATATGCCTGTCTTTGCCTTCAGCACCTGCTCCGTGGACATATCCGTCTCGAGAGCCTTCTGGTATTCTGCGAGAGCCTTGTCCAGCTCGGATCTCTCGAAGTGCAGGGATGCCTTCAGGAGTGCGATGCTTCCCAGATCGGCCGACGAGAGGGCGTAGGCCTCCGCCCTGTGCAATGCGCTTTCGGCTTCGCCTATCCTGGCATGGAGCGTGTGCAGCCGGCCCAGTTCGCGCCAGGCCGCCAGCAGGTCGGCGTTGGAGACACTGCCGCCCGCCCCTGCCGCGGCGAGATACCTCTCCAGCCAGGAGACCTGATCGTATGTGGCCTGTCGGGACTTCGCATCGTCAGCCGCAAGAAGGGCGAACTCGGCTGCCTTGGCGCTGTCGAGCCCTTCGCAGTACGAGTAGGCGGCCCGCTGGAGCATGCCGGGCACGCCTGCCCTCCACTCCTCCTCGAATCTCCGCCCGAGCCTCGTATAGAGGTGCTTCCTGAGCCCTACCGGGATCTCCTCGAGAAGAACGGCACGCACGCAGTCGTGACAGAAGCGGAAGACGAGCTGGTCACCAGGGCCCGTGGAGCTCTCCTGAACGAGTTCCATCAGGAGCGGGGCCTCTATGGCTCTCGCGGCCTCTATGGGCGCGGATTCCATGAGGAATGCCAGGTCCAGGAGCCTGAAGCCGCCGGCCGTGAGGGCGCACATCCTCAGGACCTCGCGTGAAGCCGGATCGAGCATGTCGAGACGTGACTTCACGAGATCGGCCACGCTTCCCGGCAGAGGCAGGCCGCCGTCGGGTTCGTAGCTCCAGCCTCCGCCGGCGGCAGGCCTGATCCTGCCGTTCTCGACGAGAGACTTGAGAAGCTCGCGGAGATAGAACGGGTTCCCGCCGCTCTCGACTATGAGCCTGTCGAGCAGAGCCGGAGGCACCCTGGAATCCTTCAGGGCCAGCATGACCATGTTCGAGGCGTGCTCCCGCTCGAGCGGCTGCAGGTCGATCCTTTCGGAGCGGGCCAGCTTCATCAGCCCCCTCATCCAGGCCCATACGTCCGGAAACAGCTCGACAGGGCTGCGCATCGTGAAGACGAAGAGAACCCTGTCGGGTCCCGAGGTGCGGACCAGGTAGCCGAGAAGGTCGAGATCCTGGCTGCGGCCCCACTGTATGTCGTCGAGGAGAAGCACGAACGGTTTCCGGCAGGATACGGCCTTCACCACACTGCGGCACTGGGTGTAGAACATCCGGCCCCGAGCCCAGTCCGGCGGCGGCCTGTCGTCCGAAATCCTCAGAGGCAGAGGCGGGAAGAGCAGCGACGTCTCGAGGAGAACCGGGCCGGCCTCCTGCGATATCTCGTGGCGCACATCCAGGGGGAGATCCTCGATCAGCCCGCAGAGAGCATCGGAAAAGGTCGAGAAGGGGCCAGCCCCCCCCAGCTCGTCGTACTTCGCGGTTCTGAAGCCGGCATCCCTGAAGGTGCAGTAATGCTCCAGCTCGCGTGCCAGCCGGCTCTTGCCGACGCCCGGCTCGCCGGTCACGAGCACCATTCCACCCCTGCCGGAAATCATGTCGTCGAAGGCCGCCCTGAGAATCCTGAGCTGCGCCTGCCTGTCTATGAAATGCTCGAAGGAGAGCGTCTGCGGATTCGCAGCAGGCCTGCTGAAGAAGGACATCCTGAACTTCCCCCGGGCCTTGGACTCGTAGAGCGCCTGGTCCGCCCTGCCTGTGACGGATGACAGTGTGCGCTCGCCCTCGGTGCTTTCAGCGAGGCCGAGGCTGACCCCGATCCTCAGCTCGCCGGGGAATGGCTCCCGGGCCACGTCGTCGAGGAATCGCTGCGCGACGTTGGCCGCCTGGAGTGTAGGAGTCGAGGGCAGGACCACCAGGAATTCGTCTCCGCCGAACCGGATCACCTGGTCGGAACTCCTCACGGTGCGGAGCAGGAGCCAGGCCACCTGCTGAAGAACCCTGTCGCCCGTCAGATGGCCGTGGATGTCGTTCACCATCTTGAAGTCGTCCACGTCCACGATCATCACGGACCACGGGTCTCCCCCGGGGCGGTTCCTGAACTGGTTGTCCAGCTCGTCCAGGACGTCCCTTGTGAGCACGCCGGTGAGCTTGTCCACAGCCGAGGATGAGGCCATCTATCCCCCCTTGGAGCGGTCATCGCGAAGAGCTACAGAATACTACGAACCGGGCGGAGCCGGGAAAAGCCCGCTTCGCTTCAGCCCCTCTCCGCCGCCGCCCTTTTCTCGTAGAGCGCGGCGGCCTCGGACCATTCGGGCCAGCCGGGTGCGCCTTCGGTTTCAAGGAACCGCTCCCAGACAGCGCCGTGCGGCAGCTCCCCTGCGTGTTCGGCTGCAGCGGAAGCCTCGAAGTGCGATCCTTCCAGCGTTTCCAGAAGGGCTCGCGGCTCCAGCAGAGCCGAGAGCAGAGCCCTCTGCAGCGACCTGGCGCCGGAGGCCATCGCACCGACCCTGTTCCACGATGCGTCGAAGAAGTCGAGCGCGAGATGCACCCTTCCGATCGCACCGGGTCGAACCGCTTCGCGGGCGAGAGAGCGGAGCGCGTCGTCGGCGGTGGGGACATGGTCGCTGTCCCATCGCACGCCTCTGCTGACGTGGACGAGAATGCCCGGAACGAATGGCAACAGAGCGCTTACCTTATCCGCAACGGACTCGGTGGGGTGGAAATGCCCCATGTCCAGGCAGGGCATGACCCCCCTTTCGACGCAGTATGCGATGCAGAGTTCATGCGAGCACGCCGTGAAGCTCTCCAGGCCTATGCCGAAGAGCTTAGACTCGAGCGAGTCGAGCACACCCTCGAGCCTTTCCGAGAACACTTCGTCCAGTGATTCCATGAGCAGTGACCTCGATGCCGAAGGCGAGGCGGGAGGTTCCCGCGAACCGTCGGGCATCCACAGGTTGTTCGTGCATGGTGAGCCCTGGTTCCTCGCCAGCGCTCCGGCGACCATCCTGCACAGCTTCGCGTGCTCGATCCAGAAGCCCCGAACGCTTGCGTCCGGACTGGAGAGAGTCAGACCCGCGAGGGCCATCGGATGGGCGAAGAGCGTGGGATTGAAATCCAGAGGGACGCCCCTGTCGCGGGACCATGCCATCCAATCCTCGAAATCCCCGGGCTCCATCTCATTCCGGTCCGCGCCGCGGCGGGCGTGGCTGCCGTACATCGCATGCAATCCCACCCGGTGCCTCCCGGGGATGAGCGAAAGAGCCGCCTCCAGGTCGGCGGTCATCTCCTCGAAGCAGCGAGCGCGCCCGGGCCTTCGTCCGGTGACCGCGAGCCCGCCGCCCGGACCCTGCCCGGCGAATCCCTCGAAGCCGGTCACGTCATCGAGCTGCCAGCATGGAAGCGTGATCCGCATGTTCGAGAGAACCTTTATCGCGTCGTCGGAAGAGACCCCGATCTCGGCGTAGCGCTCCCTCGCGACTTCATAGGCGCCCCCGGCACAGCCCGTCATCGGCTCCCCCCTTCCTGCCTCCGTTGCGAGTCCGACTCCGAGATGCGGAGGAATCTCTCGTAGGCCCGGTCCCATTCGTCCCTGCCGTCGGGCAGGTGCTCCGAGACAGGGAATGACCTGCGGGAAACCTCCCTGATCTCTCCGAGCCCCGAGAGTTCGCCTTCCGCGAGCATCTGGCAGAGGATGTTTCCCGCGGCGGTAGCCTCCGACGGCCCTGCGAGAACCGGGATTCCTATAGCAGAGGCCGTCATCCTGCAGAGCGGAGCGTTGCGCGATCCCCCGCCTGCGATGTGGAGGACGCCGGGCTTCCTCCCCGTGACGGACAGAACCGATTCGAGGCCGCGCCTGGAGGAGAGCGCCAGACTTTCGAGAAGGCATCTCGCGATCCCGCCCGTGGTCGCGGGCATAGACTGCCCGGTTCTTCCGAGGAAGGCTTCGACTGCTTCGAGGAACCTGCCCGGAGCCAGGAATTCCGGCGACTCGGGATCGATCAGCGCCGCGAAGGGCTCGGCATCCTCCGCCATGGCGGCGAGTTCCCCGTATCCCGGCGCTTCCCCGTGAGGGAGCGATCTCCTGAGCTGCTGAAACAGCCAGAGCCCGCTGAGATTGCGGAGAACCCGCCATGTTCCGCAGATGCCGGCCTCGCTCGTGATGTTCGCCTCGGCGGCGCCCGAGGAGAGAGCCGGCGAGCGCGCCTCGACTCCGACGAGCGACCAGGTGCCGGAGCTTATGTAGGCGAAATCGTCCCCGGAGGCGGGCAGTGCCGCCACGGCGCATGCCGTGTCGTGCGAAGCACCGGAATACACCAGGGTTCCGCAGAGACCTGCGATGGATTCGACAGCCGGTGAAAGCCCTCCGAGAAGTGCGCATGGGGCCTCTATGCGTCCCAGGATGCCCCCGTCTATTCCGGCCGCCTCGACAACCTCGACCGACCACGAACCCGTCGCGGGATCTGCCATGCCCGATGTGGATGCAACCGTCGCCTCGGTCCTCCGGCATCCCGTGAGAAGGTACGCGAAGTAGTCGGGAATGAACAGGAGGCGGGATGCCCGCGCCAGGGCGGGAGATCCCGACTCCGTCATCTCGAAGAGTTGGAAGAGTGTATTGATGGGCATGACCTGGATGCCTGTCAGGCGGTGAAGCGTGTCACGGCCCATCCTGCGCAGGAAGGCTTCCATCGCGCAGGGAAGCCTGCCGTCCCTGTAGGAGAGGGGCTGCTCGCACAGCGTCCCCTTCTCGTCGAGCAGAACGAAGTCAACGCCCCATCCGTCCACCGACAGGCTCGCCGGGCTGTTTCCCGACTCGGAGGTCCTGCAGAGACCCTCAAGCAGGCGTTTCCAGAGGGCTTCCGCATCCCACCGGAGCCTTCCTCCGATCATCGACGGGCCGTTGGGAAACCTGAACGTCTCCTCCAGCGACAGACGGCCGCAGGCGTCCAGGCGGCCTTCGACCAGCCTTCCGCTCTCGGCGCCGAGGTCTATCGCGAGACGTGTCACCCGGCGGCCAGGGCCGGTGTCAGGATTCATGCCCCTCTACGACCGGGTCCGGAGGGGAGTATCCGAGGTTGTCTATCTCGACTCCGCCGGCTCTGTCGATGGAGACGAGAAGGGAATCGTAGCGGTTGAATGCGAGCCTCAGCTCGACCTGCCTTCCGTACACATTGGCATGAATCGTTGTCTTAACGATGTCCCTCTGATGGGACTGCCCCAGCTTCATGTGATATTTCAGAGATCTGGACAATGGATTGGCGAAAAAGAACAGCGTTCTGGAGCTGTCGGATCTGCACCAATACTCAGGAATGTCCCTGCCTTCTATAAGGCTTCTTCCAGGAAAGATTCTCGACAGTATGTTGCTGACGTTCGGAAGCGAGACTAGTGCAGCGAAGTCTTTCTCGAAGGACTCGCTCCTCATCCTGCCGGGCTGTGCGGGCTTCCTCCTGACGCACACGGGCAGCCCCCTGCGGGCGAGTTCGAGTACGGAGGCGAGCGTTCCCGCCTCGAGCCATTCGACGTCGACCAGAAGCGCCCTTGCCGAGGCATGCCCGCACCTGAGCAGTCCCTCCTCGAAGGAGCACTCCCGGAGGAAAGGTGCGGAGATCCAGAACGGTCTGAACCCCTCCAGACCGTCGGGAAGCGCGAGATGCTGGAGCTCCCAGTAGTGCTCCGCGCTGGGCTTTCGGAGCTCCGCCGGCAGGGCGCCGCGCATCCAGTTGTCCTCGAGGGGAAGGAGCACTGCGAGATCGAACCTGGAGACACCCCTCCTCATCTGGGTGCAGACGCTCTCGAAGTATGCGTTCAGCCCCTGCTGTTCGTCCCTGAACGCGGAATCGTATCCGACGTGAATCGAAGCGTAGAACCTGGCGGACCCTCCCCTGGGGTTGAAGGGCATCCCGTGCCAGACGATGTGGTTCACTCCGTTAGCCATCAGGGCATCGCCCAGGAGCTTTATGTCCGCCGCCTGTTCCCTGCCCTGGAAGCGCCCCGGGCCCGGCCAGGGCTTCCATCCGTACATGCATGTGAACGACTCGCTGGAGACAATCGTCCCGCCGGACAGCGCCGCGGCTGAGGCGGCGACCGTGGCGAAAGGCGGGTCGAAGAGAATGGCTTCGGTTTCGGGAACGTCCGCAGTGGCATAGGCGGCCAGGAGGGCGGTCGGCGAGCCGTGCGCCTGGACCCTCGAGAAGCCCCCGAGCCGTCTCGCGATTCTCGTGAACGGCTCGTAGAACTCCTCCACGATCATGTCCGCGAGCAGCCTCCTGTAGTCGAACCTGGCGTCGGGGACGGAGTCGAGTTCGTTCATGTGGGGTTCTATCGGATAGCCGAAGCGCTCCCTGAACCTTTCGCCGAAGCCTCTGGTCCACAGGCGCTCTGAGGGAACCTCCCAGCTGTCGCAGAACAGGCCCGAGGGTCTTCCCTCCATGGCCGGCGCCAGCGCCTGACCCATCCTGGAGGCGTACCTCTCGAGGGCCGCGCGGTCGAGATGGTTGAGTATCCTCCCCGGAGGGGCGTAGGGCTCCTCCCAGGATCTCTCCAGCCTCTTCCCGATGGGGCCGTCGAAGTCCATCGCCGAATCCGCCTCTTCGACGAACGAACCTCCGAAGGGCCAGAGGGTGCCGAAGGTGTAGTCCAGGCCCAGCCCGTACTCGCAGGCGACGGCCTTGGCCTTCGCCACGATCGCAGTCCACTCGCGGGACAGCCATCGGGGGCCGGGCCTCCCCCAGGGCTGGGGATAGACCCAGGCGATCTCCGCTCCCCCGAATCCGTTGTCGCGAAGCCACTTGAGCTGGCTCCGCACATCCTCCTCCCGAATCTCTCCCGAGAACCACCACCATCGGGTCCAGGGTCGCGCATCCGGATAGAAGTCGCCCTGTCCTCCCTTCGTGTCAGCCATGACCACCTCCCCGGCTGATCTCCTGCTCGCTAAGATGACAAGGGCCGCGCCCGCCTGCCAGTACGGCCCTGGGCAGTGCGTCGGACATTCACGAGGGGCTCCGAGCGTCGGCGGAATCTTCGTGAGCTTCCGGAGCGGGTGAGACGGTTCCTGAAGAAGTCGCCCATAATGAGATCGAATCGGGGGCTTCGCATGCGTGCGCCCCGGGAAGAGGGCTTGGGACTGCGCCTCCGCAGGCGCATGTCAGCGCGTTACCGGACCAGTGCCTCCTGCGGCCCCGAAAGTCAGATCCCGGGATCGCGGCCGGGATTGGGGGCCGCCGCGGGTATCCCGCCTGCCCCGATATCGAACCTGCATCTGTCGAATAACCCGGGTTGGCGCGGAAACGCCGCGAAGAGCATCCCGCCCTCCGTCGGGAGCGCCCTGAAACGCGCTTCCGAAGTCATGCCCGCTCGAGCCGGATCGCGCCTCCATCGCCGAGTCGATGGAGCGGGGCCGCGGATCTCGGCGGCATCCTTCTCATCCCCCGTCCGGCTCGGACCGGCTCGACACCCTGTCGGGCAGGGGTTTCCCCCTGCGCTTTCTCACAGCCTGCCTTCGGCCACCAGTCTCGAGAAATGCTCGAACGACCTGTCGAAGGTCCGCTCGGACGCCTTGTCGAAGCAGCACGCAGGAAGCTCCCGGTTCCGGAGGTGATATGCGATGCATCTGCAACACTCGCCCTTCCTCGCGCAGGGCTCGTAGGTGCAGTTGCAGGCTGATGCGTTCTTCTGCCTGGTGCACTCGGGCACTTCACCCTCCTCGCGGGACGATCGGCAAGATCGCCTTGAAACTATTCGAACCTCAGGGAATCCACACCGGCATATCCTGCCAGCATCGGAGCCATATCGTTGAGCCTGAGCAGAATATCGTCGCGTGACGGCAGGAGCCCCTGTTCCGAAGCCCATCGGCACGCCGTGGAGTCGAGCATCGCCATGAGTTCGAGCTCCTGGTCGCGCCCTGTCACCAAATCGCTCAACACCTGGAGCCCGGAGCGCTTGTCGAAGAACCTCATCGTCGAGAGATCCACGCTGAGGTCGAGCATGCCGGGATCCGGCAGACGGATGACGAGACCTTCTTCCGTTCCGGATATGGAGTTCTCGTCCAGCCTCTCGAGGTCGATCCCGTAGTAGATCCGCACCGTTGCCAGGAGCAGCCCGGAGCGCTCGCCGAGGACGAGGCTATTCTCGTGTATCTCCACGCATGCGAGTGTCGTAATCCTGGTGGTGACCAGGAACATCATCTCGTCGGTACGCAGGATTTCGATCACGGAGCGCTCGGTCCGCGTTCCGCCGAGCAGGCCGCCCAGGTTCCCCGCCCTGCCGATCACCGCGAAGACCATGGCACCGGCCGCGAAGGCCAGCATCGCAATCCCGGCGGTGCGCACAGCCGAGACGATCTTTCCGGGGCCGGCTAGCACGACACGAACCTGAGGAACAGGTAGATGATGATCAGGATGACGATCGAGGCTATTACCACTCTTCCCATTTCGTGCACCCCCTCATGCAGGGCGGTGAAGCTTCGTCATCCGCCTCGAATGAAGATGCACAATTCGGCGGAAATAGAGAGAGCCCCCGCCGGGGGGGCTCTCATGCATCGAAACCGGCGGGTCTAGAGAGCGCAGAATGCCGTGGTCCCGTCCCAGGACGAGCCGAGCGACTCGTAGGAGCCGTCGTCGGGGTCGGTCTTCCAGAGGGAGCCCTGCCAGATGCAGTACACATAGCCGCCCGCCACTGCCAGCTCGGTCGCGCCGTCGTAACCGCCTCCGAGGCTTGCGTAGTCGCCGGAGTAGGGATCGACCCAGTACAGGACGTCTCCCTGGATTACGTACAGGTCGTCACCGCCGCCCGCCATCGCGGTTGTCCCGGAATAGGACGAGGGCAGTCTGGAGATGTTGCCGGTGACGGGATCGGTTCTGTAGAGAACGTCGTTCTGGATAAGCATGAGCGCGTTTCCGGCCCAGGCGAGGAACTGGGTTCCATCGTACTCGCCGGGGATGGGCTCCCAGCTCCCATCGGCCGGATGGATCCTGAAGATGGAGCCGTTCTGATAGGCGTAGAGACTGCCCCCTCCCGCCGTGAGCGCGGAGGTTCCCTCCCAGGTGTCTGAGAGCTGGGTCCACTCGCCCGTGGCGGGATTGATCTTGTACAGGTAGTCGCCCTGTATGGCGAAGAGATTCGACCCGCAGGAGGTCATGAGTTCCGTGCCGGACCAGGTATCAGAAATGCTCTGCCAGTTGCCTGTGACGGGATCGGCCTTGTAGAGGACGTCCCCCTGGATGGCATAAAGCCATGCGGCCGAAACCGGCAGCGAGCAGACGGCCAGAACAGCAAGCAATGCGAGATGCGTTCTCATCGAGAGCACTCCTTTCCATTGTTTTCTCCGGAAACCGAACCCTCGGAGATTCTAAGAAGCCCGTGACGGACCGGCAATGGGCCGTCTCCTGTCAGAACGAGGCCTTGATGCGGCCGAAAGTGCAGGCTTCCAGACCGGCCTGCGAGCATTCCAGCAGCAGGTGAGGTATGTCCGTGCAGAGGTATCCCTTCTCGGCGTCGGGCCCGTAGCCGAGAAGACCGCGGGGCTCACCCGTTTCCCAGTGCCAGGTGAAGAAACCCGGCTGCGCGGTATCGTGCACCACCTCGATCAGGAGGTGAGTGCCTGCCCTGTACTCGAACGGCGTGTCGAATTCTATCTCGACCCAGCCCTCCGGCTCGGCAAGCCACAGGGAATCGTCATGGAACACCGTTACCGAGGTTCCGGGAACGAAGTTCCGGGAGAACACCTCTCCCAGCACGGGGCCTGCGGCCTCTCCCATCCTGATTTCCG